>JAZADA010000090.1:0-8466 GCA_036124135.1 Planctomycetota bacterium
CGTGCGATAGGTACGGCATTCGATCAAGGTCGCTCCATCACCCGCACGAGCGCGAGCCACCGCCTCGCTGGCTACCTGGTAGACCGACAGGACGTCATTGCCATCGATCTCGAAGCCGGGCAATCCATATCCTTCGCCTCGATTACCAACGCGACCCGTCCCGTTGGAATAGCTAAAGGGCACCTCGGTAGCAAACTGGTTGTTCTCGCAAACAAACACCACGGGCAATTTCCAGATGCTGGCCATATTCAGGCCCTCATGAAACGCACCATTGTTAGCCGCCCCATCCCCGAAAAATGCCACCGCCACCTGGTCTGTCTTGAGTATCTTGAAACTGTAACCTGCTCCGGTAGCCTGCAGGATACTGGGACCCACGATACCACTGGTCCCCATCAGGCCCACTTCAGGGGAAAACAGGTGCATGCTGCCACCACGCCCACGCGAACAACCAGCCTCACGGCCAAACAGTTCTGCGATCAATTCCAGTGGCGGCACTCCCTTGGCCAGGGCATGGCCATGCCCTCGATGCGTACTGAAAACAACATCTTCCGTCGTTAGGTTGGCGCAAACTCCCGTGGCAATCGCCTCCTCGCCCACGTAGGTATGACAGGCACCATGGACCAAGCCCCGCTGGTGATTCCGAGCCAGTTGCTCCTCGCAACGCCGAATCAGGAACATCGTGCGATAAAATCCCAGCAACGTTTCCTTGTCCAGTTGTGGTTGGATATCGGTGGTCATTCAAGCACTCTCTTTCAATGAGTGAAATCCATGTATCTTGAACATTAACTATACCGCACTCATCAGGTCCCCGGTAAGGATTCATTATCAGATTTTGCCGGCCAGTAACTACCGATGGCAAGCCAGTCCAACACCGATTGCTGGTACAGGTAAGTTTCAGCCGGTTGGCTGAACGGGGCGACCAGTTCAACAACTTCACGCTGGTAAAGTCTCGGAACTCCTTCTACCTGGTCCAGTTGTGCGACACAGGCTTCGTCCACTTCCCAGAGTTCCCCCTGGACGGGGTCCGCTCCTGGCTCACGGACCATGGCAGGGTAGGATCCGTTGTCGTAAAGGCAATAACCTGGAACCGTCATCGCAGCCCCAAGAAATTCCTGCCCCTGCAGGAAGCGTTCTCGACTGTAGCCCCTTTTCAAGGTCCCGTATATGAACAACCTGGTCACACGCTTGACTCACTCACATGTTGCTGTCCTGGCAAGCATCTACCTAGGAGCCAACCGCCTTTTGCGGAGCCGGCTTTACTTTCGTCGGCAGTTGCTTGGCTGGCAACTGCTTCCTGACTTGCTTGCTGAAAAATTCAAATATCTTGGGCATGTTATTGAAGGCCACGTAGATGTGGCCACCACCAGCCACTTCAATATAAACATGTTTCATCTTCAGTTCTTTCATTTTCTCAATCCAGACACGTGTCTGCTTCACCGACACAAGCCTGTCCCGGTCGCCCTGGACAACGATCACGGGCAAGTGCTTGATTTCAGCAAGCCGGTCAGGCGCCGCATAAACAGCCGGCGCCACGGTACCCAGGGCTGTCCAGATCTCGGGATACTTGATTGCCAGGTGGAACGTCCCACCTCCCCCCATGGAATGTCCCATCAGGTAGATGCGCTGATCATCGATTTTGAAATCTCGACGTACAATCGCCAATACGTTCATCACGTCCAGCTCGCTTAATTCTCCCAGGTTTTCCGGCCGGGAACGTCGCGATTTCTGGCCCAGGCTTCCGTACCATCCACGGTTGTTGTATCCCCAGGGTGCAACCACGATGAAGCCATATTTTTCGGCCAACTTGGTCAGCCCGGGGTAACGCATGATTTGTCCAGGCGTACTTCCCAGCCCATGCAGGGCCACCACCAGCGGCATCTTCTTGCCGGGCTCATACAACTTCGGAACGTACAAGACGTAATCCATCTCCTTGCCGGCTTTCTTGAAGTCATATTTACGTGTCTGGATTTCTCCCTTCCTGACAACCGGTTGCGTTGTTGTGATTTTGGCTTGTTTTTCGGCAGAAACTTCCTGGCAAGCCTGTAGCGGCGTAAGAAACCCGGCCAGTAGCACGACCGCATACGCGACGAAACATGCCTGTTGCCTCCTGGTCATAACAATCGCTCCCTGAACTCTAATGGCCGTTCGCCAAGCCGCAACGACATATCTTGAACATGGATCAACAAACGTGATACGACAACCAGGCTCTAACGCTCGTACAGGTAGATTTTCAACTGATTGTCGATTACCTTAATGTAATCGTCTTCTCGCTTCACCGTCCAGTATTCCAGGCGTTTTAAACATGCAGCTTGTCGCCACACCGGGTATCACAACGACCCACGCCCGAAAACAACATCCGCTTGCCAGGACACTGGCCACAGCAAGTCTCCTGGTAAGCATGCTGGCAATCGCACCAGCTCGTGTCACCGCGGCTGTACAGCCATTAGCAGAACGTATCCTGGAAGACGTTTCGCAACGCTCGGCCCTCTGTGTTCACCTCGGTGTACGCGATGGAAAACTGACCTCAGCTCTATCGGCCGGTGGTAAGAACCTGGTCAATGGTTTTAGCGCTGATGCCGCAGTCATCAAGGTCGCCAGGACTCACATTCGCGCCATGAATCTTTACGGTATCATCTCCGTGGAACAACGCGCCGGAAACCAACTCCCTCACTCCGACAGCATGGTCAACCTGGTCGTGGCCGATCAACTCGCACACCTGGTCCAGGAAGGTCTGGACGTGACAGAAGTGCTGCGTGTCCTGTCACCAGGGGGAGTCGCCTGGCTCGGGGAATCGGTCCCGGGTAACCCGGGAACTCTTTCCGCTCAGGGTTTAAAGAAATGGCTCGACCAGGCCGGGATCAAGAATTACCGCATCATTGAAAAAGACGGCATTTGGGCGCGCCTGGAAAAGGGACGTCCCGATACACTCGACACCTGGACACATCGACGGCATGGCCCCGACGGTAACCCCGTTTCCAGGGACAAGGTGATCCAGGTACCCAGCGGTATCCAGTGGTTGGCCGGTCCGCAGTGGCCCACTGGCCATCGCAAGCAATCGGTTCCCTCGGTCGTCATTTCCGAGAAACGTTTGATCTATGTTTTCCAGGGAAATACCAACCACACCGGCAAACCGGAACCACGTGACTCACTGGTCGTACGGGACGCTTTCAACGGATTACCCCTTTGGAAACGCAAGGCACCTTCGGATCACCTGGTCGTATCGGGCAATGTAATTTACACGGCCGACAGTCGGGGAAGCCTGCTGGCCCTCGATGCAGATACCGGTAACACCGTGGCTACATTTCAGCCACCACGGAACCTTAAGGTAGGCGGCCTAAGGATAGCCGACGGCTACCTGTTAGTTGGTTCCGAAAAAAACCTGACCTGCCTGAACAAGAACACGGGCCACCTGCAGTGGAAAAAGGAAATCAGTCTCAAGAACAAGAATCAGTTCCTTGTTGCTGCTGGCAGTGTTTTCGTTCACGTTGACAAGAGCCGTCGTGGCAAGGGTTCCTTCCTCATGAAACTAGCCCTGGAGGATGGTCGCGAAGCATGGACTCAACCCACCGCAGGTTGGGCCAAATCAAGTCCTGACCTGGTTTTATTGCAGGCAGACGTCCTGGTTACAGCCAACAAGGAGGGGAACCACGGCGTCTCCGCTAAAACAGGCAAACACCTGTGGAGTTACACCTACGACTTGATTGGACATGGTGGCCAATACGACAAGATCATGGCGATGCAGGATCTCGTCTGGATTCATACTTCCAACACCCAGGGCACCAAGCAATATGCCTGGGAAGGACTTGATCCACAACCGGGCAAGGTCACCAAGCGGATCGTCCAGCCAAAAAACTTTACCTTCAAGCATCGGTGTAGTTACGATGTTGCCACGGAACGGTTTTTCATGTGCGGCTCCATGGATTTTGCGGACCTGGCAACCGGCAAATATCAACATTTTAAGGCGGGACGTAATTCCTGCGCGACGGCAGGCATGCTGCCTGCAAACGGCCTGCTCTACACGTTTCCCCATGCCTGTGGATGCTACTCCATGCTCCGAGGCTTTATTGGCTTCGCCACTGTAGATCACCTGGCTAGCGACTCCAAACTTCAACCGCGTGAAAAAGGCCCGGCCTATGAAAAACCGATCAACTTTCCTGTCGCTGCCACGGACTGGCCTACCTACCGCCATGATGCCACGCGCACGGGAAATACCATGGCCCCCGGTCCTGAGCAACTCACCATCCGTTGGACAACCCCGATAGAAAATCGTTCTCCCGTGTATCGTCCCAGAGTTCCCACGGAAGATGCTTCGCTACAACACGAATGGAGCCACAAGAACGGGGGAGTCCTTACAGGCCCAGTCATCGCAGGTGGCTCAGTATTTACGGGCATCGTGGACCGTCATCAAATCGTGTCGACCGATTCCCAAACGGGAAAGGTGCAATGGCAATTCACGGCTGGTGGACGAATTGACTGCCCACCCACGATCAGCCAGCAGTATTGCCTGTTCGGCTGTCGTGATGGCTGGATCTACTGCCTGCGCAGCGCGGATGGTGAACTGGTATGGCGAACCCGGGTCGCCCCACAGGAAAAACGCATCCTTGCTTATGGACAACTCGAATCAATCTGGCCCGTGGTTGGCGGTACCCTGGTACAAGACAACCAGGTGTTTGCCCTGACCGGCAGGCATGCCGAGTCCGATGGCGGTTTACACCTGAATGCCCTCGAGTTGCCCACGGGCAAGTTAACCTGGTCTGTACAGCCCAAAGATCATTTCGGTTTACCCGATGTACTCAATGGCCAGGATGGAACCATACAAATGGCGGGGCTGGAATTTGATGCCCAGACAGGCAAGCAACAAAAGCCACGCGTCAAACGCCTGCGTGGAGGTGAACTGGGATTACTCAATGATGCCTGGCACCTGCGACCGATCGCCACGCGCAAGAACCTGCAATTATGGACTGCTGAGGACCGACCATCCGGGCAATTACTCTGCCTACACGAGGAGACGACCCTCGGATTTCGACTGGCCAAGGTCGCTGGAGGCGATGGCGTCCTGTCGGATGATGGAGAATTGTTCGGAACGGACCTGAAGAAAAACAAATCGGCAACGTGGTCTCATCCGCTGGCGACTGAAGCACGCGTCAAGGCCATGGTATCCACGCCGCAACGACTCTATGTTGCCGGACGATTTACACCCGACCGCAGTGGGCCCAGCGTGATTCGTTGTTACTCGGTCACCAAGGGAACTTTACTAGCAGAACTGGAACTTCCGCACGAGCTGGTTCATGATGGGCTGGCCGTGGCCGGTCAACATCTCTACGTAACTACGCAGAGCGGTCTATTGATTTGCATTGGTCGTCGGTAGTCGATTCACGGTAGTAACTGCTGCCCACTCAACGCACCATGACACCTTCCACCTCATTGTCCCTGAAGAAAAAGATCGCCTTTGCGCTGGTTAGCGTACTTCTCTTTTTCACGTTACTGGAATGTACCCTGGTCGTCTGCGGACTCGATCCCGTCACCCGCCAGGATGACCCGTTCATTGGATTCTCCTCGTCGATTCCACTCTACGTCAACGATACCGACTCCCGGTCAGCCGGGATGCTGGTCACTGCTCCTAATCGGCGCACCCATTTTAATGTCCAGCGTTTTCCCAGGAAAAAACCGGCCAATACATTTCGCGTTTTCTGCCTCGGAGGCAGTACCACGTACGGACGTCCCTTCGATGATGTCACCTCATTCCCTGGATGGCTTCGAGAAATGTTGCCCGTTGCTGATCCGAACCGATCCTGGGAAGTGATCAATGCGGGTGGCGTTAGTTACGCCAGTTATCGGATTGCAGCTGTTGTCGAGGAATTGGTGCATTACCAACCCGACCTGTTCGTGATTTATACTGGCCACAACGAGTTCCTGGAGAAACGCACCTATCCAGGGCTCAGCGAGATGTCGCCGTTACTGACACAGGCAGCCGGCACGGCCAGCCGCCTGCGAACGTACTCGCTCGTTCATAAGCTACTCTCCAGGCCGTCAAGGTCTCCTTTCGATCCCTACCCGATGTCCGCTGAAGTGGACGAGATTCTGAACCACACCGTGGGACCTTCTTCCTATCAACGTGATGACGGTTTACATGAACAGATCGCCAGCCACTTTGAATACAACCTCCAACGTATCGTGCAACTGGCACGCTCCTGCGGTGCCGAGGTATTGCTCATCTCTCCCGCCAGCAACCTGAAAGATTGTTCACCCTTCAAAAGCCAGCACCAGGACACGCTAACAAACGCGGACAGGGAACGTTTTGATAACCTGCTTGAAGAGGTACGTCCCCTACAGCTACAAGGAAAAATCGACAAAGCAATTATCCAGTGCGAACAGGCGCGGTCGATCGATGATCGTCATGCCGAACTGCATTACCGACTGGGACGATTGCTGCTGGAGGCAAACCGGCAGGAAGAAGCGCTGGCAGCCAGCGAACGCGCCCTGGAAGAAGATATCTGTCCACTACGAGCACCCGCTTCAATACGACAATCCTGTGAACGGGTGGCACAGACACAAAACGTTCCGTTCGTTGATTTCCATCATCTTCTGCAGCAACAGTGCGTACGTGAAAACCAGCATGGCCTGCCTGGCCAGGAATATTTCCTGGATCACGTTCACCTGCGACCTGCCGTTCACCGCCAGCTCGCCATTCATATCGTTGATCAGATGATTGCCAGTGACTTGCTCCAGGGCGAAACATCCTGGAAAGAGCGAGACCTGGCCAGAGTCGATGAGCGCGTCTACGGACGGGTAGACCAGGGCGCCCACGCCACGGCCCTGCGTAATGTTGCCAAGGTACTTAACTGGGCCGGAAAGCACCTGGAAGCTGGCTCACTGGCACTGGAATCCCTGGAAACGCTCCCCCGTGATGCCGAAGCCTTGTTGCTGGCAGCGCCCTACCTGAAAACCCTGGGGCGCCTGGACGAAGCAGCTGAACATTACCGACAGGCACTGGCGCAGCTACCAGATCATGTGGAAGCCCACAAATTACTGGGTGCCCTGCTGGCAGAAACCATGCGCTACGACGAAGCCAGAAAACACTTCCGAGAAGTCCTGCGGATCCACCCTGGAGACTGGCAAGCGCACCTGCGAGTTGGCATTCTTTGTGCCCGGTTGAAACAATTCAAGGAGTCGCTGCCGCATTACCAGTCGGCACTACAGCAGGCACCCAACGAGGCCGTCATCCATTTCCATTATGGCATCTCGCTTGCCTACCTGGGACAGGTTCCAAGAGCCATCCATGAATATCGACAGGCGATTTCACTTAACCCCCAGCAGGCTGATGCTTTCTTTAACCTGGCCACGCTACTGGAAACAACCGCTCCCGCCGAGGCCGCGAATCATTATCGCCAGGCGCTCAAGATCAATCCTGGTTTGCTACCTGCACAAACACGGTTGCAACAGCTCCTGGAACAAAGAACCTCCGAAACCCCTGACTAGAAATATTCTCACAACCACTTTACCGATCGTGTTGCTTACACGGAGAAATAACCATGTCTCAACGGAATCCATTGCCAGCTATCCAGCCGATGATTCGTCCTGTTTTATTGAGCGTCGTCACCCTGGTCATTACGTTCAGCCAGGTGGTCACCCTCGTGGCCGGTCAACGTGGATCGATCAACCGTTGGCACCTGGCCGGGACCATCCACCAACTGGCTGCACAACATCGCGAACAATTCCAGATCCCGGGAATGTCAGTAGCCATCGCCCAACGGGGACGGATCGTCTACCAACAGGGTTTCGGATATCGAAACCGGGAGCAACGGCTTCCAGCAACCGTACAAACACGCTATCGCCTTGCTTCGATCAGTAAATCCGTTACCTCGGTACTGGTCATGCTCCTCCTGGAGCAGGGTCGCCTGGACCTGGATCGTGAACTGGGAGGATACCTGCCAGGTCTGTCCAGGGAGCATCAGGCAATCCGACTAGCCCAGTTACTCTCGCACCAATCCGGTATTCGCCATTACCAACCGAATGATCCTGACACGCTCAAATTCGAATATTGCCACAAGGCAATAAGCTTCTTCCAGGACGATGATCTCAAGTTTCCACCCGGTGAAAAGTTTCTCTACAGCACACATGCCTACACCATGCTGGGAGCGGCCCTGGAAAAAGCAACTAACAAGTCCTTTCGCCAGCTCGTCATCGACGAGATCACGATCAAGCAAAACCTGCCAACACTGCGTCCGGAAGATCGATCCATTAACGATCCCCTGCGTGCAACCCTGTATAACAACGTGGCAACCGGGGACTCGCCTGCCGGCAAGCCCCAGAAGATTCGCAACATGCCCGTGACGGCGGATGATATCAGTTGGAAATGTCCAGGTGGTGGCCTGGAATCCACGGCACCGGATCTTTGCCGATTTGCACTCCAGTTAATGAATGGCTCACTACTCAAAGATACCAATCGCCAACAACTCTGGACCG
>JAZADA010000091.1:0-3364 GCA_036124135.1 Planctomycetota bacterium
TCGCTGGCTACCGAGGACAGGATCGGTCGCAACTGCTGCAAAGTCATATTGTAAATGACCAGTCGGGGACGAATCAGCAGGACCAGCAGCGTCCAGCAAAGCGCATAAAGCGCCAGCATCATCGGCCAGACATAACTGCCAAACTGGTTGGCTGCTAGTTCGGGTAAGAATAACTCCATGGGACCAGCCACGACCAGGCCAGAGACACCGATGCCCAACGCTGCCAGATCTCGAGCCCCGGTTGTTAGGAAAGGACGCCGTCGGCAGTTCAGCAGTCCCAGGAGCATCAGGTAGGCAATCACCGGGCCCAGGGCAATACAAAGATGAAGCGGATCCATGAGAAACTCTCTGGCGTTCAGGTCACCGGCAAGTTTAGGTAGTTGAGCAGTTTCGCCAGTTATCTTAGTGACGCAGGTACCACCGGTCAATGCGCGGCCTGCCAAGGATAGGAAGGGTTAAACAGTACGTGAATTCAGCAATCGGACCAGTAGAAAGACAGGAATTCCCAACAGGATCAATCCGATACTGACCAACGATTCCACAAACAGGCCTCGTAGAATCATGAACATGAACCAACCATAAAAGGCGAGGAAACCCAGTGGTACGAGCGGATAGAAAGGTGCTCGGAAAGGACGTTCACGATCCGGCTCCCGGCTGCGCAACACCATGACCGCCGCAATGGTCAACATCAGGAACGGTCCGTAGCAAAAGACCGTGTAATTGGAAAGAATTGTGAAAATGCTTTGCTCCCGGAATCGGGCCACGAAGGTCACCAGCAACAGGGAGGCTAGCAGCAGGATGAGCGCCATCGTCATTTGCATGAAGATCGCCACGGCCGGGGTTCGGTACCTGGGATGGATGTAGGCAAAGGAGCGGAAAAAGGTTCCACTGCGCCCCATCGCCAGGGTGACACGCGGCGTGATCAACATGCCACCGTTGAGTGCGCCCAGCGTGCTGCACATGATGACTGCGGAAACCAGCGCACTGCCGATTTTTCCCCAGCCGTAGGGTGCCAGTAGGCGGGCCATCATGGTTTGCGAGACGGTTTCGCCCGCTGTTTGCATTTCCTCCATGCTGAGAACCCCGTGGAATGCCAGGTTGGCACCGACGTAGAGCAGGGTCAGGATACCAATGCCACCCAGCAGCGCCAGGGGAATGTCCCGGCGTGGATTGCGAATCTCCTCGGCGACAGGAGTCACGAAGTGCCAACCGCTGTAGGCCCACATGATTGCCAGCATGACGACTGCAAATCGTGTTGCCACGGTTGTATTTGCTGGGACCAGCGACGTGGAATAGTTGGCTAACTGGATGCTCTGTTCCGCGAAAAACACCATCGCGAACGGAAGCAACGCCATCAGGCCGACGAAACCCGCCTTGACGATCGTAGTCACGGCCTGGAAACGGCCGCCCCAGACTACGCCGATAAAGTTAATCCAGGCAACCAGTACAACCAGGGAACCGGCAATCAGGGTGGTCGATCCCAGGCCAAGTTCCCATCCCATGGTGCTTGCCAGCGCTCCCACGAAGGCAATCGCCAAGGCACCGTTAGAAGCCGGTTCCACGAAAAAGAAAAGATTCCAGCCGTAAAGAAAGGCAATCAGTTTTCCGTATGCTTCCTGGAGATAGACATAGAGTCCACCCGCCCTGGGCATCATCAGGGCGAGTTCGGCAACACACAGGCCACCGAGTAAACAGACGATTCCACCGATGACCCAGGCACTGATGATCAGTGGAAAGCTGCCTCCGTCAGCAGCAATCTGTCCGGGCTTCAGGAAGATTCCTGATCCGATGACAGCTCCTACGACCATCGAGATGGCAATGCCAGGACCCAGTGATCGTGAGAGGCCGGGGACCGAATCGCTGACCGGGCCAGCTGACGCCGTAGGGGTACTGGGTGAATTCTCCATCACGGCACACCACTTACTGTACGGGAACCAGGAAAAGAACAAGACCGTTATCTTATGCTCTGGCAGGCCAACCTACCAGCAGTCCGGGAGAACCTGGTGATTCTGATTCAGCCGGAGTCCATGACGGCATTTCACTCGATTGGCTTGAGAGCCCCGGTCGAGACATAGGCACGAATCCCGTCCTCGCTGACTACCATGCTGTAGCTGCCGGATTCCTGTACTAACTCCACCCGGGTACCCGCCGGGAACTTACCATCCGGCGGTCGCATCTGCTGGGGGCCATCGAGGTAGTAAACCTCCTCGCCACTGATGACATGGGTTACCTTGACTACGGGCTTTTCGGGAGCCACGATTTCAGGGTTGGCCGTCTCCCCGGATTTTTCTGCTGCGGATTGACCGGGATTGTTTTCATCCGCGGTTGGTTCTGCCGGCGTGTTTTCCGTCGAGTTACTTGCAGGCTCCTGGGTGTTACAACCCCAGGCCCCCAACAGCAGCACGAGAAAAAGCAACTGAGTCTTCATGATATGCTCCTGGTCAAGACCGACTGACATGATTGCGAGCAATATAACAGAACTGGCGTTCGCAAGACAATTCCGTTCCCACGGCAATCAATCCATGGAGCCCAGCCAGCTCCAGAAATCGTCCACACCAGGGGGCGTGTGCGTAGACTCGTCACGCTCCGAAACATCTTCTTCCGAGGACTGCTGGCGACGATCACTACTGCGGTAATAGAGGTCATCAACGCCTGGTGTTACCGGTACCACGGGCAGAGCCGCATCCGTTGCATCAGGCACGCGTGGCGGCTCGGTCTGTGATTGGGGATCAGTGACTTCACCTTCCGCGCTGGAAGCAGTCCGGTTCAGGAAGTTAATGATATGCAGGACATCCGCGGGAGAGACGATACCATCGAAGTTGACATCATAGTAAGGTGCTTCCAGGGTCCGCTCCGCGGGCAGGCTGCGTGACCCCAGTTGGTTCAGGGTATTGATAATGTGCAGTGCATCCAGCGGTGCTGTTACCCCATCATCGTTCACGTCCAGTGGTCGCGTCGCGTTGTGCCAGGGGACCCGCTCGTTATCCAGTAACGTTACCTGGACAACCTGGCTGGTCGCGTCTCCGTCGGATACCCGGTAAGTAAAGACGTCCTGCTGTTCCAGGCTGATGCCTTCACCCGGTGATCCATTGATCGATCCGTTGGTGTTGCGTGTGTAGGTAAAAGAACCATCGGTTGCCAGGTTGAGAATTCCCTTGAACGGGCCGGCAACGATACTGGGCACGATACCCTGGCCGTCGTCATCGTGATCGTTATCAAGGATACCTGGTAATGCGACCTGCAACGTCCCACTCGAGGGAACGATGTAACGGTCTGCTGTGGCCACCGGCGGTGTGTTGGCATTGTTGACGGTGACACCGAGTGTTGTACCGGTTGTCTTGGCCCCCCCGGCACCCGTGTTTCC
>JAZADA010000092.1:0-4387 GCA_036124135.1 Planctomycetota bacterium
CAGCCAACTCCGGCATCCTGTAGATCATCCGGAGCCTGTTTTTGATTGATAGGTACAACGGCCTGCACACCATCAACATTCTTGATCGTGTAGGGTGCGTCGCTAGGCCGCGCAGATGCAACCGTCCAGTTTGTCCATACCTGGTACTCGCCCCTGGCAAGGCCGGTAAAATTCCACGCCGCCGTTTGAAGTGAACCAATATTGGCGTAGTGAATATCTCCCTGGTACCCGGACTGTGTGTAAAGATTAAATCCAGACGTGGCAGTAAATCCTGAATCGCCATTATCCATGATGAAAATCGGATTCAAGATTTCCATGCTGGTAGAACCATACGCAATCTGACTGGGCGGTACGGTCGAGGGATCGGCATCGTAAAGTAACGTATCATTGCTGGGAAGATTATCGGCCTGGTTCGTAGAAAAATGTGCCGTACCAGATCCCGTAGCAACCATCGGCAAACGTGCTACCAGGAAGCGGCTAGACCCCAGTTCGTTTATACCTGCAACGCCGCCCAGTTCATCCACGAGTCCCGCCACGGATGTATTTCCGCTGGGAACATTGGGATACTCCGGGCCATACTGGATGGCGCCATCCAGGGCGACACGAGCGTCATCGTAGAGTAAATCGGCGTAGGCCGCGAACACGCCATCCGGTTTCACGGTGCGTGTATCCTGGACATACATGTCGAGATAGAAATCGTCCCCGTAATTAATCGAGGCCGCTTCATCGCCGTTCAGATCCGCAGCCACGAGCGTGTATTCCACCAGGGTGGTTAACATGCAACGAGGCTCCAGGTTTTCCAAGCGGGGGCGAAAGAGCGATTGCTGCCAACCCGAGAATTTTCCTGGAGATCGACGAGTCCTCTTCTTCTTTCGACGCTTTGCCATGTTCTTGCTGTTCCTTAGCATAGTCGTGCACCTATCGCCGCACTGTCGTACAGGCGATTAAATGCCAGCGCAATCCTGCCCCAGTTAATCAATCTTGAAACTAACGAAAGTTCCAAAATCTTACAAATAATTGGTTGCTCACCAATAGAAATTATCCGCCCGATTCCAAATACTAGAGTCCCGGTCAATTCCGAACTTATAGTACCTTGAATCCAGCTATTTCAAGCCCGAACGATACCATAATTAGCTCCTACAGAGACACCGGAATATTGGACCGAAACAGATAAAACCAGCATTTCAAATTCGCATAACAAACGGAACAACTCCGTTCCCAACAATCTCACCAGCAAACCTGCCTTCCCATATTGACCAGTTTGCGCATCCTATCCGCGGCGCCTGGCGTAAGCCTGCGAGGCCCGCCGCGATTCCGGTCGCTCACCGGTTCAACGAGTACAGGCTATTGTCTTCACGACTTGCCCTTGCTGCCCTGGAATGCTTTCAGTAGCTTACCGACGTTCATTCTCAGTGTGAGAGCTCTCGAACAATCGACTGCAACAAAACCTTGCTTCTCGTTTATATAGATCGATTTTGACATGGATATTACTGTTGCCATCTGCACCTGGAATCGAGCGGACTTGCTCAATCAAACGCTCACGCGATTGCAGCAATTAGTTATCCCGGAAGACCTGCAATGGGAAATTGTCGTTGTTAACAACGCCTGCACTGATCACACCCCGGAAATTGTGGCTCGCCATCAAGAACACTTGCCGTTACGGATGGTGATGGAACCTGAACCGGGGCTCTCCTGTGCTCGCAACCGAGCTGTCCAGGCGGCCCAGGGACGTTGGATCATCTGGACGGATGACGACATCCTTGTAAGTAACCAATGGCTCGCCCAGTACTGGAAGCACATTCACGATTTACCGGACGCTTCATTCCTGGGCGGTCCGATCACACCCTGGTATGAGATCACTGCGCCGGATTGGGTAACGGCTGGCTGGAAAACGGTTTGTGCTGCCTACGGTTTTCGCCAGCTGGGTGATGAGATCCGCCCCTTTACGCATCGCCATTTACCGTTTGGAGCCAATTATGGAATGCCCCTGGATATCCAACGACGCTATCCCTACGACCCTGACCTGGGACGCAAGCAAGCTGAAATGTTGTCCGGTGAAGAAACGGTCGTGCTCCGCAAGATGCTTGCCGATGGGCATCGGGGATATTGGCTTCCTGAAGCAAGTATCCAGCATTTCATTCCAGCCGATCACCTAACGCTGGATTACGTCAGCAGCCAGTTTCACGGTTTTGGACGCACGGCAGTCCTCATGGAACAACGAAGCAAAACGAACCCTTCACGCATTCCGTTTTCCAGGAAACTTCGCTGCTACTGCAAGGCCCTCATGTACTCCGCAATCTATGGCATACTGAAACGCATCGCTGGACCACGCTGGTGGGTTACTTACCTGGCAAAGACGAATCGTCGCTGGGGCCGGATTAGTGCCTATCGCGAGATCAACCAGGCACCGGCAGATGCGGCGCCCCCGCCACAACGCATGGCTGCCTAGCAGCCAGCCATTTCATGGCCCTGCTACTCTCCTGGCCTCTCGTTCGGATCGATCACCTGATGCAACTGGAGTTGCTCCACCAGGTCAACCACCCCGGTGAAGTGAATCGCATCCCAACCTGCTGCTCGTGCCGCGACAACATTTTCAGAGCGGTCATCGATCAGTAACAACTCCGCAGGGGTCCGACGAGCTTCTCGTGCAGCGACCACGTAAATTTCCGGCTCGGGCTTGAGGCAGTGAACCTGGTAGCTCAAAACGAAGTTTTCAAAACAGGTCTCTAACCAGCGTAACCCTAATGTCTGGATCCAATCCCAGTGTGCTTCGCAGGTATTGGAAAGCAACCCGAGTTGGCAACCTGCAGCCTTCAAACCCACGACAATCTGGATGACCTCGTTCGCCGGCTGAAAGATATCGCTGGCGGCTTTCATCAACAGCTGATAATCCGGTTGCACCTGGAGTCGCTGACAAAACGACTGGTAAAACTCCTGTGACGAAAGTTCTCCTCGCTCGTATCGCAGTTGCATCGGATCCTCGAAAACGGTCTTCCTGACCACGTCCGGATCGATATTGCACAACCGGGCCATTTGCTGCCAGGCAACCTGGTGATCAAAATTGAGCAGCACGTTACCCATATCAAAAAAAATGAACCGTTCCACTCTGTCATCATTCCTGGGGTGGCCCATACCAACCGTCTCCTGGAAGCATGCGGCAGTCATGCCACGACCACTTAAAGTGGTTTGATACGGATATTTCGATAGGATGCCATGGATGGTTTTCCTCCGTGAATCTGCAGCCCGATAATTCCCTTGGCTGCGATCTTGGCATCTTTCTCCCTGTAATCAACGGTCCGATATCCATTGAGCCAGATCTGGATGTGATTGCCCTGGCAGCGAATGACCAGTTGATTCCAATCATTCTTCTTGAGACTCTTGACGATCAATTGCTGGTTTCCTTCGGCCAGCATTTTTCGTCGGCGCGACTCGTCATAAAGTGCTCCCCAGATCACACCAGGTTTCCAGCTTCCCATATCACACTGGTAACCGATGACTTCATGATGATTGGGAATTCGACGACTGCGAAACTGAATCCCTGCATTGTCTCCTGCGCCCACCAGCTTGGCATCCAAACGCAACTCGAAGTCAGCATAGATTTTTTTCGTACACAGGAATTCGTTGCGGGCAATGGCCTTGTCGAGGGAACCTGCTACGATCGCTCCCTCCTGCACCGAAAACACGTCTGCTTTACCTTCCCAGCCGGCAAGTGTCTTGCCGTCGAAGAGGGAGACAAATCCTGGCTCAACTGCCAACAATCGATGAGAATCAGCCATGGCCAGGATTCCCAGTAGCAACATCGAACCTATGCGAAAAGCTGGCATCTCAAGTCCCTTTCATGAGAGCTATGACAACAGGGCATCCCTCGTACATCCGCTCGAATCAACTGAATATCATTGAGCATACCGGATTCAATCCTTCAAACAAAGTCGGCAGAATCCACTCTGAAAAGCCTTTTGCCACCATGGTAGCGTCTTCTGGCTGTCACGTCTAAAATGCGTGTTTGCCCACCAGCAGGTTGGCTGACAAACTCATCATTACCCCCCGTTGATCCCCTGCAAGGAATGACTCATGCCAGAGCCTTTGAACAAGTACAGTTCCCGCATCACCCAGCGCAAAAGCCAGGGTGCTTCGCAAGCCATGCTCTATGGCACCGGGATGACTGAAGACGACATGAACAAGGCACAGGTCGGCATTGCCAGCGTCTGGTATGAAGGCAACACCTGCAACATGCATCTCAACGAGCTCGCCCAGTACACCAAGCAGGGTGTCACGGAAGCCAACCTGGTGGGCATGCGGTTTAACACGGTCGGTGTCAGTGACGGGATTTCCATGGGGACCGAGGGAATGAGTTATTCCCTTCAGTCACGAGACCTGATTGCCGATT
>JAZADA010000093.1:0-5020 GCA_036124135.1 Planctomycetota bacterium
TTCCCTTGGTTCCGAGGGGCTACAATCTGCGAAAACTTTATCCGCTGGATTCTCTTCCCGCGCCGGAGGCTCAGGCTGCTCCTCGAGGCCGAGCTCTCGTGCCAGGAATTTCCAGTCGGCGGATACATCGGCCTTGCCAGTATCCTCGGCAACTACGGGTGCTGGTTCAGCCTCTGGTTCAGACTCTGGTTCAGACTCTGGCTCTGGTTCAGACTCTGGCCTAGCCCCAACGGTTTCCGATTCAGATTCATTCGTATCGACGGACGTTTTACCAGACGCCTCGGGCGATTCTGCTTCCGTTTCATCGTCTTCTGGAACATCCGCTCCCAATTCGCGGGCGAAATCATTCCAGGGATCATCGTTCTTCTGCGGTTCGTCGTTCGGCATCAGCGGTATTTCTTATTCTTTCTCGGCACTTCGCTAAGCCAAGCAACCTGCAGTTGCTCCGGTGCCGTTGGCGGGTCTCTTGCAGACCAATGAATCATTCTAGCTCTTGGCAACCCTCGTGGGAAGTCGCATCTGGAGGCACATCACCACACCAAGGGCCTCATGGGTCGCCGGATCGACTGCAAGAAAAAGCGAAGCCGGGGCATTTATCGTACCCCGGCTTCCCTGCGATGCCCCACTCAACCCCAATATGGTTAGTACTACCCGCCTATTTCCGATTGATCAGCATCGATCCGTTGTCCGCGACGTTAAACAGGGGATGGTTGTAATCCTTGCTGCGTGCCGTCCGCGAACCAGGGTAAAAGACGAGTCCCGTGCTGATATTCCAGTTCTCTTCCTGGAATCCCACTCCGGGGCTCGACTCTTCCGGTATCAGGTAGGTAAAACCAGCTTGCAATGCCCAGCGGTCGCTAAGCGGGACGTCCGCATCAGCGCCGATCAGCGCGTCACTGTCGCCAGAAAAGCCGACGAACAGCCGACCTGTCGCACCGCAGTCCTCAAGCTGGCGTCGGTAAAAGAAAGCATAAACATCCGTGGTAATCCAATCTTCGAGGACGTCACCCGATTTCAATTCCGATACAGACTGGGCGTCTTGCGTATTTGACGTGAACCATAAGCCAAACTCATGACCGCACGGATTAATCCAGCTCATCTCGCCACGCAATTGGACAAGTTCGTTATCGAAATACCAGTCGTCACGCAGGTAATCGATCACCACGCCACCCTGCCATCCCCAATCGGCTCGCCGGAAGAAACCGCCGGTAACAAAGACCTGGTTGCGATCTGTTTCACTGAAGGACGAGCCTCCAAAATGCGATTGCGTCCAGCGTGCGCCGAATTGGGATCCAATTTCCCATGGCAGGCACCCGACCGGGGCTCCCCAGTTTACACCTTCGTAAAAGCCGAAGCTTCCCATCTCGCCACGATTGGCGGGCCCCGTAACACCTTGGACGCCAGCGAAAAACTCGACTCGCTCGAGCCAACGCCCCGGGCAGGGCACCAGGCAACCGTCCGCACAGCCGAGGCAGTCTGCGCCATGCTCGATAACCGCTCCATCGATAATCTCGCCTTCCATGACGATTTCACCGTCCACACCGCTCACGTATTCTTCCGGTAGAACACCAGAACTGGAAAGGATCATGCCACGGCCCTGCGGGCCGGCATGCGAGTGCCGGGAACCATATTGGTAAGAGGCTGCCATCACCTGCGCATCGTCCACGTGATCGAATGGCGATTCAAGCCCAGCAACTGTGCGCTCCGAGACAGGCCGCTCAGTTTCCGATTGTCGGTCTGCAGCCGATACGCTACGATTACGCAGCGGATTTCCCTGGGCCAACAGGCAGGAACTCCAGGCCGCAACAAGCAGCACGCTCGTCATCCCGGCAACGCACCTACCACAACGCCCCAAGCGTACCCACAACTTGTCGCTTGCTGAAATATTACGCATCCTACAATCCTTCCGTTTTCACAGTCACCGTACACCAATAGGGCGATGCCCACTGATCAATTACCTGTGGTATCGGGCCTTTCCTGACCAGAACTTTCGTTAAAAGCTAAATAACCGGCAGTCTCACAGATAACTTGCCTATCCTACCACCCCTCAATGGCTCAGCTGTGACGTTGTGGCAGGTAAAACAGATGCTTTCTCGCCTTTAGGCAGGTTGACCAGCCTCGCCTTGCTATGTCAGACTTTTCGGGAAAGTTACATGATTTGCCGAATTCGCTAGCAGGTACAGGACCACCCAATGCCTACTTCACAGAGCTTCCCCAGCCGACGCCGTTTCCTTCAGTGGATGGCTGGTGCGGCTAGTCTAACCCCGGCGTTCGCGGACGCGGCGATTCCTGGTTCATCGAAGAATCCCCTCATTGACGCACACTCACACATATGGACACGGGACATCGCCAAGTTCCCTCTTACCAAGGACGCCACCCTGGCGGACCTGGATCCCCCCAGTTTCACCAAGGATGCGCTTCTCAAACTAGCCGCAGCAAATCGTGTCGGTCGCGTAGTACTCATCCAACACCACCTTTTCCACGGTTACGACAATTCTTATCTCATCCATGCCGCCGCCGCCCACCCGAACGCCTTTCGCGTAGTCGGCATGGTGGACGACTTGTCACAGGACCCGGCCAGGCAGATGAAGCGGCTGCTGCCTTCGCGCGTGACCGGCTTTCGCATCACCAGTTGGATTCGAAAGCAGGACTGGCTCAAAGGCGCCGGGATGGAATCCATGTGGCGATGCGCCGCGGAAACCGGCCAGGCAATCTGCTGCTTGATGGATCCGCCTGACCTACCGTCGCTCGACTCCATGTGCAGACGCCACCCGAAAACGCCAGTGGTCATCGATCATTTTGCCCGTATCGGCGTAGACGGAACGATCCGCCAACCTGATATCAACAACCTCTGCAAGCTTGCTCGCCATCGCAACTCGCATGTAAAACTTTCGGCGTATTACGCGCTGGGGGCAAAAAAAGCCCCTTACCTTGACCTTCTTCCCATGATTCGGCAGGTCCTGGACGCCTTTGGTCCTGAACGCTGCATGTGGGCCAGCGATAGCCCCTACCAGCTTGAGGATGGCCATACTTACGTCAGTTCCTTAAAACTAATCCAGGATCATTGCAGTTTCCTCAGTGACGGAGACCGCGACAAGATCCTCCGCGGCACCGCGGAACGGGTTTACTTCAGCCAGTAAACGCGATCGACCCACCAGCCCCATCTGCAGCACAAGGCCCAAACCATGCCCGACCGACCGAACATCATTTTTATCATTACAGACCAGCAGCGATATGACACGATCTGCGGTCTTGGCCACAGTCATATGGACACGCCGCACCTGGATCGACTCGTTTCAGAAGGCGCCACGTTCAGCCAGTGCCACGTAACGGCAGCCTCTTGCGCCCCAGCACGCGCCAGCCTTTTCAAGGGCTATTACCCGCATACCACGGGCATCCTCAAGAACGCTGACCAGTGGCGGCGCAGCTGGATCGAATTGCTCAACGACTCGGGTTACCATTGCACCAACATCGGAAAAATGCATAGCTGGCCTTTCGAGACTCCCCTCGGCTTTGACGAACGCTACGTGGTTGAAAACAAGGACCGCTATCTTGAAGGGCGATACTATTTCGACGAATGGGATAAGGCGCTTCGATTCCGTGGTTTGGTCAAGCAGCAGCGCGAGCTCTATCGACAACTTCCAGATTACGAGGATCGCATCGGAGCATTCGAATGGAATCTGCCCGAGGATACCCATCCGGATACGTTCGTCGGACAAATGGCCACGTGGTGGCTCAAAGCCCACCCTAAGATCGAACCTCTTTTCCTGCAGGTCGGTTTCCCGGGGCCTCATCCACCTTACGACCCGGTACCACGTTACGCGGAGCCCTATCTTGAAAAAGAATTACCGCTCCTGGAGGTTACGCAGGAAGAACTCGACAACCAGCCACCGCCTTTCAAGGAGTTGCGTATTCACAACAACGCGATCGATCACGACTCCGTGGTACTCCCCCTCGACCCAACCCATGAGCAGCGGCACCGGCAACGCGCCTATTACCTCGCGAACGTCACGATGATCGATGAGCAGGTCGGGGAGATCATGAAAACCCTGGAAGCCTCCGAGTACCTTGAAAACACCGTCGTCTTTTTCACTTCAGATCATGGGGACTGCCTTACGGATCATGGTCACAGCCAAAAATGGACTATGTACGACGCCATCACGCGTGTTCCGCTGATCGCCTGGTCTCCCGGGCGAATCCCTGCCGGACTGGTCATCGACGGTCTCTGCCAACAGATGGATCTCGGCCCTACCATATTGAACCTTGCCAACATCGAGGTTCCGGACACACTTGAAGCGATCCCCCTCAACGAGGCACTTGGCGGCAAGCCCTGGAAGGGACGCGATTACGTGTACGCCGAACAGGCTCGCGATGGCATCCTCACGGATACTGATTTCATGACGATGGTGCGCAGCCAGGACTGGAAATTGGTCCACTTTCTCGACGAACCATTTGGCCAGCTATTCAACCTGGCGAAGGATCCAGATGAGCTGGTCAACCTCTGGGATCACCCCGAACAAGCTCAGCAAAAGGAAGAATTGCTGGCCGTCCTGAGAGAATGGCGCATTCGGAGTCAATATGAAACCGCCGATTGGTGCGCTGAATGGAGATAAGCCAGGAGTTTAGTATTCCAGGATACTAAACAAATCACGCCCTGCGAGGCGATCGGCACCATTGAGAAATGCCAGGTTAATCAGGAACCCGCAGCCGGCAACCGTGGCCCCACATTGCTCAACCAGCCGGCAGCATGCTTCGACGGTCCCACCGGTCGCCAACAGATCGTCGATGATCAGCACACGCTGCCCGGCCACGATGCTATCCTCATGGATTTCAAGGCAGTCGGTTCCGTATTCCAGTTCGTATTCCAGTGAATGCGTCCGAAAGGGCAATTTCCCTGGTTTTCTCACCGGGACGAACGCTGCTTTCAGTCGCATTGCGAGGGGAACTGCAAAGATGAAGCCACGTGCTTCAGCGGCCGCGATGACATCGATTCCCTGGTCCTCGTATTGCTGCGCGAATC
>JAZADA010000094.1:0-3770 GCA_036124135.1 Planctomycetota bacterium
TGGACCCGGACGAACAGCCAACTTCGTGTTGACGCAGTTCCAGGTCGCTGTCCAGCAGGGTGCCCAACCGCCGGTGGATTTAAAGTTTAGCAGGGCAGTGGCTGACTTTAACCAGGGGGGCCTGGAAGTCCAGGGAGCGATTGATCCCAGCAAGGAAAAGGGTTGGGGAGTATGGGACGGGGAAACGAAGACTGCCCAGGATCGCCAGGCTGTTTTCGTGTTGGACTCACCAATCGAGATATCCCCGGAAGCGAAATTGGTGGTGACGCTTAAGCACCAGTCAAAACACGAGGATCATGTTCTCGGCCGCTTTCGTATCTCAGTTACAGGTGTGGAGGATCCAGGATTGGAAACCCCCGTCTTACCACCAGCCCCCTTGCTTTCGATCCTTGCTGCAGAGCCGGCGGACTGGACTCCACTTCAGCATGAGCAGGTGGCTCGTTACCATCGTGATCAGACCGTTGAATCTCGGCAGGCTTACCGCCAGCGGTGGCTCCTGGAAACCGAGGCCGAGCGACTGTTGGTCAAGGGATCCGAGACGATGGTCATGAAGGACCTTGATAAACCTCGCCAGACCTATGTTCTTCAGATTGGACGTTACGATGCTCCGCAGAAAGACCAGGGTTTAATTGAGCCCGGCGTTCCAGCCAGTTTGCCACCGTTGCCAGCCGCAGCTTCGGCAAATCGACTGGCTCTCGCGCAATGGCTGGTGAATCCCGATCATCCGTTGACAGCACGTGTTGCCGTGAATCGTATCTGGCAACAATTGTTCGGCCAGGGGCTGGTGGAAACGGCCGAGGATTTCGGTTCGCAGGGGAAACCGCCGAGTCATCCTCTCCTGCTGGACTGGTTGGCCTGTGAGTTTCGAGAGTCGGGCTGGAACGTGAAACAGTTGGTTCGGTTAATGGTGACCAGTGCTGCTTATCGACAGTCCTCGCGAGTTAAGCCGGAGCAGGTCGAACGGGATCCGCGAAATATCCTGCGGGCCCGTGGTAGTCGTCACCGTTTACCGGCTCACGTGATACGTGACCAGGCCCTTTTCCTCGCGGGTCTACTCGTGGAAAAAACAGGTGGCCCTTCTGTTAAACCATACCAGCCGCCCGGCCTCTGGGCCGATTTTAGTTTTGGCAAGATCAAGTACTCACAGGATCGTGGTGCCAGTTTGTATCGGCGCAGCCTGTACACCTTTTGGAGACGTTCACTGGGACCACCCAACATGTTTGACGAAGCAGATCGTAAGCTTTGCAACGTGCGCACACGACAAACCAATACGCCCTTGCAGGCACTTACGTTACTTAATGATGTCACTTTCATCGAGGCCTCGCGGGTCTTTGCAGAACGATTGCTGTCCGAGGATGTCTCGGATGTAAAATTGATCGAACGGGCTTTTCGCATGGCCACCGGACGAGCCGTGACCGATTCGGAAACAAGAATCCTGTTGGATTCGCTGGAGACAGCACGCCAGCATTTCAAGGCAGCACCTGCGGAAGCAAATAAATTACTGGCGGTTGGAGAGAAACCTGCCAATGCCATGTTGCCAGCCGAGGAGATTGCGGCCCTGGCGAGTGTCCTGAATATCCTGCTAAACACGGACGAAGTCATTTCCAAGGAATAACCTGTTACGATGGATCCACGTGAACATCACAACCAGTTGGTCACGCGCCGGCATTTTTTCTCCAGGGCCAGTGCCGGTATCGGTACGGCCGCGCTGGCCTCGCTGCTGGGCCAGGATGCCCAGTCCCAGCAACCGTTAGGAACTCATTTTCCGGCTCACGCCAAGCGCGTTATTTATCTCTTCCAGAACGGTGCACCAACCCAGGTCGACTTGTATGACCATAAGCCGGGCCTGCAAAAGTTGCGGGGTACGGACCTGCCCAAGTCCGTCCAGGGGGGGCAACGACTCACGACAATGACCCAGGGCAGGAGCCAGAAGATCCTGCCGAGCGCCTGGAAATTCCTGCCGCGCGGAGAATGTGGCACCCACGTTAGTGAGTTACTACCGCATATCGGATCGATAGCTGATGACATGTGCCTGATCAAGTCGATGTACACGGAGGCAATCAATCATGCACCAGCCATTACCTTTTTCCTGACCGGGAGCGAGATGCCCGGTCGTCCCAGCATGGGTTCCTGGTTGTCGTACGGGCTCGGCAGTGAGAATGATGAACTACCAACATTTTGTGCGATGACATCGCGAGACAAGGAAGCTTCGTGTGGGCAGATTTTTTACGAGTGGTACTGGGGAAGCGGTTTCTTGCCCACCCACCACCAGGGAGTTAAATTTCGTGGCAGTGGTGATCCGGTTCTCTATCTCTCGAACCCGGATGGGTTGGATCAGACCCTGCGACGTAAGTTGCTTGATAACCTGGCGAAACTGAACCGGATCAAGCAGGAAGAGGTAGGTGATCCAGAAATCAGGACAAGGATTCAGCAGTACGAGATGGCTTACCGGATGCAGGCCTCGGTGCCGGAACTAACCGATCTTTCCACCGAACCCCAGTACATTCTTGATATGTATGGGCCGGACGTCACGCGGCGAGGATCGTTTGCCTATAACTGCCTGTTAACGCGTCGACTGGCAGAACGTGGAGTACGTTTCATGCAGTTGATGCATGCCGGCTGGGATCAACACGGTAACGTTCCGACCCAATTGGCGATCCAATGCCGGGACCCGGATCAACCGAGTGCCGCACTCGTCAAGGACCTCAAGCAACGAGGTCTGCTCGACGACACGCTGGTGATCTGGGGTGGTGAGTTCGGCCGAACCGTTTTCTGCCAGGGAGATATGAAGAACAAGAAGGCCCATGGTCGTGATCATCATCCCCGTAATTTCTGCACCTGGATGGCAGGTGGTGGAATTCGAGGTGGCATGACGCATGGAGAGTCTGATGAATTCAGCTATAACGTTGCCGAGAACGGAGTGCATGTCCATGATTTCCAGGCAACGGTATTGAATCGATTGGGTATCGATCATGAACGCTTGACCTTCAAGTTCCAGGGACGCCAGTACCGGTTGACGGATGTGCATGGCAAGGTCGTTCAAGAGGTCCTGGTTTAGAGGAGCAGGTCCGGTACTTTCCGAGACAGGGGATAGGAATGAAACTCGGATTCGTAAGCGCCATTTTTCCAGATCGGTCACTGGAGCAGGTCCTGCAGGTTGCCAGCGATACAGGTTATGAATCGGTGGAGTTCATGTGCTGGCCTATTGGCAAAGCAGATCGCCGCTATGCTGGGGTGACTCATGTCGACGTCGTGGACCTGGGGACCGTGGAAGCCGACAGGATTAACCAACAGGCGAATGAGGCGGGGATCGAGATCAGTGCCCTGGGTTACTATCCGAATCTCCTGTCCCCTGATCCAGCAGAATCCGAGCAGGCCGCTGTGCATCTGCGACAGGTTATTCGTGCCAGCCAGGTACTGGGCCTGGGCCAGGTCAATACGTTCGCCGGACGAGACTGGACCCGAAGTGTCGAGGATAACTGGAGTCGATTCCTGGACACGTGGGGGCCGCTGGTCGAATGTGCGGAATCGCACCAGGCCAGGATTGGAATTGAAAACTGCCCCATGCTGTTCACGCAAGATGAGTGGCCCGGAGGAAAAAACCTGGCTGTAAGCCCAGCGGTCTGGCGACGGATATTTGCTGATATACCCAGCCCTAACCTGGGATTGAACTACGATCCTTCACACATGATCTGGCAACAAATGGATTACCTGCAACCGGTCCGGGAGTTTGCCCCGCGTTTGTTCCATGTTCATGCGAAAGATGCCAT
>JAZADA010000095.1:0-9183 GCA_036124135.1 Planctomycetota bacterium
AGCAACGTAAATACCTGCAGCCATCCTCGCGTGGCGAAAAGATCCTGGCTTTTGGCTTGACGGAGCCGGACGCAGGTTCGAATCCTCTCGAGATGCAGTCCACGTATCGTCGTGAGGGGGATCATTATCGTCTCAACGGAGTCAAGTACCTGATTTCCAATGGTGGTATCGCTGATACCGTTGTCTTGTTTGCCTACCCGGAGGAAGGTGACGGACGCATCAGTGCCTTTATCGTGGATACCGATGGGCCGGGGATCGAACGAGAAGACATGACAGCGAAGCTGGGATTGCCCACTTCCAATACGGCGATGTTTGAATTAAGTGATTACGTGGTTCCGGTAGAAAACATGCTGGGGCAGGAAGGCGAAGGTTTTCGTATTGCCATGGCGACCCTTGTCAGTGGGCGATTGAGCGTGGCAGCAGGTTGCCTGGGAGTGATCGAGGATTGCCTGGAGGAGACGATTCAATATGCCAAGCAGCGCGAACAGCATGGTAAGCCCATCGCCCGACACCAACTGGTGCAGCAGCATATTGCGCGCATCGAGCTGGCCCGGCAGACGACGGCAAGTCTTCTGACCACCGCGACGGAAGCGAAGATGACCAGTGATCTGGACCGCGAGAATCGGCAACAGTTGGATCGTGCTGACTTGCTCGCGGCCGAGGTGAAATTCGTGGCCAGCAACTCCGCCTTCGAGGCGGCCGATCGTGCCTTGCAGGTCTTTGGGGGCCGTGGCTACTCGGAGTTATTTCGACCGGCCCGCCATTGGAAGGATGTTCGTGTCTGCCGGATTTACGAGGGTACGGACGAAATCCTGCAGCTGAAAATAGCAGCCAGCCTGCTGGGGAAAGACTACGGCGCCTTTGGCTAGACGTCCATGACGGCTTCGACTTCCCGGTCCAGCACCGGTGGTTTGCTGAGCAGCGAGATGCTGAAGTAGATACAGATTGAGGCGATCAGGGCCAGCGCCCCCTCGTGGATCTTGTACGGTATCGAGATATCCATCTTGCGCAGGAACATCCCGGTAAAGTTGATCAGCAAGCTGACCGTGATCGCGACGTTCGCTGCCAACGCGGTCCCCCGCTTCCAGTTCAGGCCGATGGCCACCACCGGGACAATCGCAGCGGCAAAAATCCCCCAGCCAAAGGCACCGAGCATGGCGATCATGTCATCGGGTGAGTAGAGGGAGAACAGTGCTGCCGCCGCCGCCAGCAGGACCGTGGTGATGCGCGCCCAGAACAATTCATGCTTGAGTGATTTGCCACGCAGGGCCTGCGGAATGTCGTGGACGACCGCCGCGGCACCCACATTCAGAAAACCATCCGCGGTTGACATGATGGCAGCGAAAAGTGCTGCGAAAACGATACCTGCCAGGATGGCTGGAGTATGGCTCTGCAGGAACTGGGGCGCGGCAGCGTCAGCCGCTGATAATTCGGGGTGCAGTCCTTTCAGGACCAGTGCACGCATGGCCAGGCCAATGCTGATCCAGAGCAGTGCGGACAGGCCGAAACCGATTATGGAGACGGGCATGATGAAACGGACATCCCGAATTTTCTTGTTCATCATCATTTTGGTAACGATGTGAGGCTGGCCCACACCACCGAGGGCAAACAGGAAATACCAGGAAAGGCAGCCGAGCATTCCCAGGGTCCCCCAGGGCTGAATGGCTTCCGCATCGTCTGCAGCAATGGCCTGGCTGATTTCCGTGAAACCACCACCAGCGGGCATCGACTGGTAAGCGTAAAAGAAGACCATGAGGGCAGCAACAATCATGATCAATCCCTGGAACAGATCCGTGTACACGGAAGCAATAATACCCCCGGTAACACAGTAGAAGACCAGGACTGCGCTGGAAATCACCACACACCATTCGAGCGAGATGTCCTGCCAGAAGCTACCACGCGACATGATGTCCTGGAGCACGTGGGCCATGGCCTTGATCTGGGATCCCAGGTAAGCCATGACTCCCAGGAGGATGGCCAGTGCCATCAGGAAACGACTCAACTCGCTCTTGTAACGGGTGGCCACGACGTCCGGCAGGGAGACCGATTCACGCATGGCTGCAAATAACCAGATGCGTTTTCCCAGCAGGTAAAAGGTAAGACAGAAACCAATCGCGGCGCAGATTACCATCCAGACGGAACTGATACCCATCTTGTAGATCAGGGCCGGGCCACCCACGAATCCAAAGCCACTTAGCGTGCTGGAGAATACTGCGATCCCGGTAACCAACACGCCCAGGTTGCGACCGGCCATGAAGAAGTCATGCGCATTCTTGGTCTTGCGCATGGCCCACAGGCCAATGATAATGCAAAGCACCATGTAGGTTGCGACACATCCGAATACAATCGTATTACGGTAGGCTTCCACTAGTGGTTTTCCTCCCCGGCTGCCTGGCGTTCGGCCAGCACCTGGTTGAATTTCTCGTACCGCTCAGGTTGCAGTACGCAGGAATCAAATTGCACCACGTAGAAGATCACGAAGAACAGCGGCGCCAGTCCCAGCCCGTAGATCATGAAGGCGGTAGGGACCGGCAAGCCCATGAATATCGGTGGATCCGCCAGGCTGCCAGTTGCCAGCAGGGAGCGGTAGGAGAATGTCATGGCCAGGAAAATAACGACCATCAATCCAGCACCGACGGCCATCAGGATACGCTGGAGCCGGTTCAGGTGGATCGCCAGGCAGAGCATGCTGGCAAATAGGATCATTTCCAGGACCCCGAGCGATGTCCCTAACCAGAATACGTTGTCATTGCGCCGACTGTCTCCTCCGATCGACATGTCCGGATGGGTAGGATGGACCTGCCCCTGGGATGACGGTACCTCTGCCACGAAAAATGAAGTCACAAGGATGCCGCCGATGGCCAGGTAAAGTATGAATATCCAGGTGGCTAATTTCATCGTCGACGGCTCCTGGCGAGAAAATTTAGCAGGGTTTATCTGCGGGCATGATGGCTAGACGAAAACCGGACCAGGTGCTTGCAATCACTTTTTCCGCAGTGGCCTGGAGTAAGCTGTTTCCGATCGGTTTTAGTAACCCGGTTCGTTCCAGGATCTCCGCTTCCCAGTCCAGGCAGGTCCTGTCTTTTTCCTGGGTCAGCGAGATCGTGATCTGGAGTTTGAGTCCGGCACCGATCTTTTTGCCCACGACCAATACCTTCAACTGGTTTTCCGGATCACGTTCCTGGAATGAAAATCTTAACTGCAGGGATCCGGCCAGGAAGGCGAATGCTGGTTTAACACGACAAAGTAAGTGGTCCGAGTCAACTTCTTCGACCCGCTCCAGGTCGGGAATGATCCTGGCTATCGAGGCCAGGTCCGTGAGTTGTTCCCAGACCTCGTCCAGTGGCAGGAGGAAAGTTTCTTGTCCGGAAAACTTCATGAGAAAGACTTCAGGTGATGATTTTCTGAGAGGAAGACAGCTGACCGGATGGATTTGATACGGTTGCGAACCTGATCCGTGCCTTGGTAATCTAGCGAACCGTGAAGATGTCGACAAGCAACGGGCCCGGTTTACCGTGAGGGGAGAGAGAATATGAGTGAAGCCGTTATCGTGGCCAGTTCCCGGACTGCCCTGGCGAAGTCGTTTCGAGGGTCTCTGAACCAGTCACGACCCGATGAAATGGTTGCCCATTGCCTGGAACATGTGCTGGGCAAGGTTCCCCAGTTGAGTTCGGATGAGATCGAGGATGTGATCATTGGTTGTGCCTATCCCGAGAAGCAACAGGGTAATAATATTGCTCGTGTGGCATCCTTGCGAGCTGGTTTCCCGGCCCAGGTCGCGGGAGTCACCGTGAATCGATTTTGTTCTTCCGGATTGCAGTCGGTTGCCATGGCGGCGCACCAGGTTATGCATGAAGGTGCGGTGGCTGCCGTGGGCGGTGGCGTGGAATCGATCACGGGTCTGGAAATCGACGAGACAGCACCCAATGCCTGGGTCCAGGAACATTTTCCGGGGATCTACATGATCATGGGAGATACCGCGGAAGTTGTTGCTCGCCGATACGAAATCAGTCGTGAGGCCCAGGATGCTTATTCCCTGCTTAGCCAGCAACGGATGGCCCGGGCCCAGCAAGCGAACCTGCTGGAGGAGGAGATTGCTCCCATGCAGGTACAACGCGGGATCTGGGATCGAGAGAGTCGACAGATCAGCGGGGAAGAATCCTTTTTCCTGGAACGTGATGAATGCAATCGTCCCGATACGACGCTGGAAGGGTTGGCAGCATTGAAGCCTTACTTTGATCCCGAGAGTGGGCAGGGTTCGGTAACTGCAGGTAACTCATCGCAATTGTCCGATGGTGCCAGTGCCAACCTGTTGATGTCCCGGCAGCGGGCCGAGGAACTCGGGATCCAGCCACTGGTCACCTTTCGTGGCTTTGCGGTTGCCGGTTGCCAACCGGATGAGATGGGAATTGGCCCCGTGTTTGCAGTTCCCAAGTTGCTGCAACGACATGGATTAGCCGTGGAGGATATTGGTCTCTGGGAACTTAACGAGGCCTTTGCGGTCCAGGTCGTCTACTGCCAGGAACGACTCGGTATCGACCCGGAGAAACTGAATGTCAACGGAGGTTCCATTGCCGTGGGACATCCCTTTGGCATGACGGGTTCTCGCTTGGTCGGTACGTTGGCTTACGAGATGCGACGTCGTGAGGTGCGTTACGGAGTCGTGACGATGTGCATTGGTGGCGGCCAGGGTGCTGCCGGACTTTTTGAACTTTGTGAAAGATAACGAACCGTGTTGAAATTGACTCCCCAAAATCTCCAGGAGCTGCCCGTGATGCACGAGGCCGTCATCCCGGAGGAATACATGGACCGGATGGGACACATGAACGTGGCCTGGTATACGCACTTGTTTAGCAATGCGACGGGCGAGTTTTTCCGTCACTTTGGTCTAGATGGTGAATACATGAAGCAACACCAGGCCGGTAGTTTTGCCCTGGAAGCGCATATTCGCTATCTCTCTGAATGCCTGGTGGGCCAGCACGTGCACCTGCGCGTCCGGGCCCTGGCCCGGACCAGGACCCGATTTCATTACATGATATTCCTGGTTAACGATGACAAGGAAGTGGTTTCTGCAACCTGCGAATTCGTCGGCGCCCATATTGATATGAAGGTTCGTCGCATGTCTGCGATCCCGGATCATATCGGGGAGTCGTTTGATGCCCTGGCAAAAGAGCATCAACAACTGGAGTGGGCCCCTCCGCTGTGCGGAACCATGGATCCCTGAACAGATCAGCTATTTGGCAACTTCCACGTGCAGGTGGCCGATGGCGCGCAGGCCATGCTGGTTCGTATGTTCAACACGGATGATGTGGTGTCCTGCTTTCTGGAACCGGTGCGTTGTGACGGCATATCCGTCGGGAGCGTGCTTGACCGCGTTTCCGTCGGACTTGACCGTGACTCGCGGGCTGCCATCTCCGAAATCCCAGGTTTCCTGGGCAGCGCCCGTGCGGAAAGTACGGACCTTGAAGGTGACGGGCGTACCAATGCGAATACCAGTCGTGGGGAAATAGTTGGGATGGATGGTGGATGGCAATTGTTCCGGGTGCGCTTGATCGATCACCTGGACAATGGCGAAATCATAATCCACCCGCCCGTCCTGGTCCGTGATCTTGAGGACCTCACTGTACGTCCCGGCCTGCTGGTAACGCCGAGTGACCTGTGGCCCGGTGGCCTGGGTACCGTCATGGAATTGCCATTCATGGCTGGCGATGGTGTTTGTTTGGCTCCACGACTTACCAGCATCGAGGACCACGGATTTGCCAGTCCAGGTTAAGTGATGAGGACGTGCCACGGCGACCAGCTGAGGTTGGTATTGCCGCTGGTAGGCTTCCCAGAGAAAGGCATAGCCTTCCTGGGTTCCCCACTTGCCGGAGGGTTGCTTGCTCTTGATCTCGAAATGTAAGTGTGACCACCCGCCGCTACCACCCTCTTTTCCCAGCAGGCCAATAGGCGTTCCCATCTTGATCACGCGCCCCGTGACAATACCCGGATCAATCTCCTTGAGGTGGCTGTACCGATAGTACCAGCCACGTGCGTCGAGCAGGTAGACAACGTCGTAACGTGAACGGACCGGTGTCTCAGGGCCGTGGCCGTCCAGGACCGATTTACCAGAAGAGACTACCAGGGCATCCGTGGCAGCAATCACCTCGACCTGCCCTTCACTACCCCCGATATCCAGGCCACTGTGGTAATAGATCGACCGTTTCCCAGGGCGTTCACCACCGTCGACGTAGACCGGTACGTTGGCCATCTGTGTGTAGGTCGCAAACCATTTCTGCTTGACGGGGTAAATGAAAGTGGTCGGCTGAATCCAGGGAGATTTCCCTGGCCAGAGTCGCAATCGCACATCCTTTTCCAGGCTCCAGACAGCAGGGCTGCCATTCTTGTTATAGCCCTTGGTAATGCTGCAATCGATCTGCACGCCACCCACCTTGCTGGGTAGGTGATACGTTGCGGAAACCAGTTTGATTTGGTCCCCGTTCACGGACACGGTGACAGTCGCTTGACGTACGGCAAAACAGAGTGGATCCCGGATTTCTTCCAGGGCGAGAACCTTTACCTGAGCAGGTGTTCCATCGCACAGTGTGACCTGGGCGGTCTCACCAACATTCATGTCGATGACGCGAACCAGGGGGTCCTGGCTTGGCAGTGGTGGCGCAGCGAACAGGCTGCAGGAGAGGCTCAGTAGGCACACGGTAACCGTTTGAATGATTGCTTTCATCGCGGAAAGAGTCTCCGGTAAGTGACAGGTTGGCCAGGAAACGGTTACCTATTCTAGGGCCGGGAGCAGGGATCCCGCTAGCTGACCGTAATGGATCATGGCTAAAGTCAGTGTTTCTGTGGTTTTCGAGTCGTTGTTTAACGTCTGAAGCGATCGGCGTTAGTGGGTTCCCTGCTTGCATTTCATTGGTTGCAGGAAATAAGATAAACACTGAAGGAAATCGGATAAGATGGTTCCGGCCGGTAGCCGGCGCGGATTCCTGACATTAAGCCAACCCAGATGATGGAGAATTGCTCGGATGAAAACGACAACATTTCTAGCCTTGGTACTGATGGTTTCTTCGGTGGCTCATGCTGAAAACTGGGGACAGTTTCGCGGCCCTCATTTCAATGGGTCAACGACCGAGAAAAACCTGCCTTCCAAGTGGAGCCAGACGGAAAATGTTGCCTGGGTTGCAGACCTGCCGGGTGCTAGTGCCGCCACACCTATTATCTGGGGTGATCATGTTTTCGTTTCCACGACGGATGCCAAGGCCAAGACGCTCAAGGCCATCTGTCTTGATCGCAAGACGGGTAAAGTTCTTTGGAGCCATGAAATCAGCAAGGGGATTAACCGCGACTCACGCAGCAACTATTCGGCACCCACGCCGGCCACGGATGGAAAACATGTCGTTTTCTTTTTTGGTAACGGTGAACTGATCACTTACGACTTTGCTGGCAAGAAGATCTGGGCACGCAATATTCAGAAGGACTACGGCGGATTCCATTTTGGTTGGACATTTAGCACCAGTCCGGTGCTATTCGACGGCAAACTTTACTTGCAAGTGTTACAGCGTGATGTCCCGGTTCGCCAGGAGGAAAGCGATGGGAAGAATCATGATTCGTTTATCCTGGCCATGGATCCGGCAACAGGTAAAGAACTCTTCCGTCACGTACGTCCCAGCAAGGCGAAAGCTGAATCGCGTGAAGCTTTCACGACGCCGACGCCGGTCTCCCTCAACGGTCGCAAGGAGTTGTTAGTTGTTGGTGGTGACGCGATTAGCGGTCATGATCTCGACAGTGGTAAGGAACTGTGGCGCTGGGGTACCTGGAATCCGGGTCGTATCGGGCATTGGCGACTGGTCCCCTCCCCCGTGGTGGGCGAGGAAGTGGTCCTGGTGTGTGCTCCCAAGCGAGATCCTATTTACGCGATCAAGACTGGCGGGTCAGGTCAACTTAGCGACAAGTCGATTGCCTGGACGAGCAAGGAAACACGCGATTTAACTTCGGACGTGCCGACACCTGCGTTTGCATACGGTGATTTCTTTATCCTCAGCGATGTTCGCAAGAGCCTTTCACGCGTGGATCCCAAGACCGGTAAAGCCAAGTGGACGATGCGCACGCCGGGCACTTTCAAGTACGAAGCGTCACCGCTGGTGGCAGACGGCAAGGTCTATATTGTTAGCTTCGTGGGTGATGTAATCGTTGTGAACGCCGAAGACGGTAAGATTATCAGCGAAAACTGGATGGATAAGCCGGCTGATGACCCGGTTCGCTCTGGCATCGTTGCTTCCCAGGGCCAGCTCTTTATCCGGGTGAACGAGAAGCTGTTCTGTATCGGTAAGAAATAAGCCAGCGTTCCCTGGACTAGCGGCTTTCCACGACTAGCGGCCCAGCCCTGCGCTCGAGGTCCGTGTCAGCCGCGCATTGACGGGGCCGAAGACACCGGTTCCCCAGTGGACGGACCAGCCCTTGTCGTCGGTACCCTGCCGGGTAGGAACGCTCGCGGTTGCCAGCGTCTGGCCGTCCTGCCGGATGATCATTCGCTTGCCCTGGACCAGGAACTCAAGCTGCATGGGCCTGTCCTGCCACTTGATTTGCGTGGCCAGGTTACCGGGCATGTGCAGGTTCAGCACGGCACCATATTCACGTCGCTGCGGTTCATCCAGGAATTCGTACTGTGGCCGCCAGGGGCCGGTTCCCTTGGACGAGGTCGAGAGCATCAGTCTGTCTTGCAGTGGAATCATGCCGGTGACCCGCTGTCCCCAGTGATTCGCGACCAGTTTTAATTGCGTGGCAGCTGCCTCGTAAGGATGGGTGGTCTTATTGGTAATTTCCGGGTGGGTGAACATGCGTCCCAGCGAGTGCCATTTCTTGCTATCGCGGTGGTAACGCCACAGCTCTGCCCATGGCCAGACACCGACCAGGAGGTCTCCCCGGTAGATCACCGTGGTTTGTGCCTCGCGCGCGTTGGTGGCGACACCCGGGAGCCGAGGAGGCCAGCCATCAAGGTGCTTTACCTCCTGGCCCTGGTATTCAAAAAGATGTCCGGTTGGGTACTGGGCCAGCAGTAATCGGTCGTGGTAGTTCAGCATCGAGTAAACCTGGTAGCTCACGGTATTGTCTGGTGCCAGCAGGGTTCGCCAGTGGGTCCCGTTGAAAATATAGATTCCCCCCATGTTCGAAACGGTCAGGATTTCATTC
>JAZADA010000096.1:0-15017 GCA_036124135.1 Planctomycetota bacterium
TAGATATTGAAGGATGGAATCCAGGACTTGTTGAAGACCTGTTGCATCTGGTCAGCGCCTTCACCCACCGTTTCAAATTGCGTCAGGAGACCAAAAACACAGAGTGCCAATACGATCAGCGTCAGGCCCAGCGTGGCCCAGCGAATTTCTTCGGCGCGGTTGCCCGGGATGAATGCCAACGCCAGGGCCCCAAGGGCCGGCAGGAAGACAATGGCACTGAGTAATATTGAAGGATTGTCCATTTCGTTATTTCCGCTTGTTTCTGTTTATGATCGGATAATGCCGTGAAAGGCGATCGTGCTCCAAGGATCCACTAGAAAAAACTAACCATCAGGAATAGTGCGACTGTTCCAACGACGATAAACAGGACGTACTGACGAAGCTGTCCCGTTTGCACGTTACGCAGGGAGATTCCAACTCGCTGTGTCCAGCGGCCGATGCCATTGGCCAGGCCATCGATCATTGAACGCTCCAGCAGACGATCCCAGATCGAGGCCAGCACACGTGTGCCCCGGGCAATGCTATGCAGGATGCCATCCAGCACCCTGCCGTCAAAAGCAGTTACTACCTTTGAAATCGCATGGGTCGGTTTGACGAAAAGCACATCGTACAACTCGTCGAACCACCACTTGTTCAGCAGGAATCGATGCAGTGGACGGAAAGAACGGCTCGTTTCCTCCGCGTCCAGTTTTTTCCACCAGTAAAAGACAGCGGCCAGCAGGATACCGACAATCCCCGTGGCAAAGGCCAGCAAGGTGACCGGTTTCTTGATTTCCCAGACGTGGCTGTCGTGTTCATCGGGCCATGTCAGGGCACTGGTTAATGCTGCTTGCTCTCCCCCGGATCCCAATGGCCGTGCTGTTTCCAGCAGGTTGGCCAGGCTCAAGCTGTCCCATGGAGCAAATGATGAGATTGGCTTCCAGGCAACGCTGATCGCAAACAGGGCCAGCACCAGCAGCGGGGCGTACATGATCTTGGATTCATGGGCGTGATCGTAACGATGCTGGTCTCTCGGCTCACCGGCAAACGTCATGAACCAGAGACGGAACATGTAGAAAGCCGTGATCGCTGCACCGCCGGCAGCAACCCAGAAAAAGATCGATACCGGGCTGCCACTGTTGGTTTGCATGAAGGAGAAAGCCTGCTCCAGGATGGCATCCTTGGAATAGTATCCACTAAGTCCAATGACAAACGGAATACTTGCGCCGGCAATCGCCAGGCAACCGATCAACATCGTGAAAGCGGTGTAGGGAATTTTTCGCCAGAGGCCACCCATCAACGGCATTTCGTTGGTATGGACCGCGTGAATGACCGAACCTGAACACATGAAGAGCAGGCTCTTGAAAAAAGCATGCGTGATCAGGTGCATCATGCCCGCCAGCCAGCCGCCAACACCCAGGGCCATCATCATGTAACCCAGTTGACTGACGGTCGAATAGGCCAGTACCCGCTTGATGTCCGTGGCCGTAATGGCAATCGTGGCAGCCACGAACAACGTGATGCAGCCAATGATCGCGATTACCAGCAATACTTCCGGAGGAAAGACAGGGTAAAAACGTCCCACCAGGTAAACTCCGGCAGCGACCATCGTCGCCGAGTGGACTAATGCTGAAACAGGTGTTGGGCCTTCCATCGCGTCCGGTAACCAGACATGCAATGGGAACTGGGCACTCTTACCCACGCACCCACAGAAAATCCCCAGCCCGGCAGCAATCAACAACCAGTAGCCGTAGCGTGGCCTGCTGTCATCCTTGGGATCATCGTTGCGAATTTCGGCGACCTTGGCAGCCAGCAACGCCTGGGTGGCCTTTTCATCACCTGCCACGTTTGCATCCAGTACCGCTTTACGTAATTCATCCTGGGCAGCAAAGGCAACCAGTCCATCAGGTGTTTGTAACTGGTAATGATTTTCTTCCGGTCGAACCTGGCTAAACAAGCCAGCTTCACCATCAATGTCTCCAAAGGCAAACGTGCCACAGCCAGTCCAGAGAATCATGAGACCGATGATCATGCCAAAGTCACCAACACGGTTCACGATAAACGCCTTGTTACCTGCCGTGGAAGCACTCTTGCGTTCAACGTAAAAACCGATCAGGAAGTAAGAGCAAATCCCGACCAACTCCCAGAACACGAACACCATGGCGATGTTACCGGCCAGTACCAGGCCTAGCATGCTGAAACAAAACAGCGAGAGGAACTGGAAAAAACGGTGGAATCGACCTGGTCGTACCAGGTGTGAACCGTCAGCCAGCGTCACCTCGTGATCCGTGTATTCCGATTCCTCGTCATGCATGTAGCCAATAGCGTAGATATGAATCAGCGTGGCAATTAACGTCACCATGCAGAACATGCACATGGTTAGCGTGTCAATGTAGTAACTGATCGTCAGTTGCAAGCGGTCGAACTTGCCCAGCAGGTAGTAGGTACCAGTGATATGCTCGGGTACCGCGGTGTGGTGTGCACCTTCTCCACCGTGACCAGCCCCGTCGTGCTTGTGACCATCCCCGTCGTGCTCGTGACCATCCCCGTCGTGCTTGTGACCATCCCCGTCGTGCTCGTGACCATCCCCGTCGTGCTCGTGACCATCCCCGTCGTGCTCGTGACCATCCCCGTCGTGCTCGTGACCGCTTACCTCTTTACCTGGGCTGGCATGTTTTTCATGCTCTTGGTGGGATGCAGCATTGACGCGTTCCAGTTCTTTCCAGTTAACACCGTTGGGGCTTAACCAGTAGCCAAACATGCCGACGAAGGAGAGTACAGCAGCACCACCGATCGCAAAAGTTGCCACCGTGGCTGCATAACTCTTCAGCTTGTTACCCGCCAGCAGGATGACGAAGAACGACACCAGGGGGAGTAGGGTCGCTGCTGCCAGGAGTTTCGGGAGTACTACTTCCATCCGACTTGCTATTTAGCCCTTGAGTTCATCCGCACGATCGACGTCGATCGTGCTGTGGTTGTTATAGAAATTCAATGCGATTGCCAGGGCCACTGCAGCTTCAGCAGCAGCCAGTACAATCACAAACAGTGCAATCAGCTGTCCGTCCAGTCCCAGCGATTCGGATCGCAGGTAGGGACTGCCGAAAGCAATAAAGTTAATATTGGCTCCATTGAGGACCAGCTCGATTCCCATCAGGATGCCCAGGGCATTGCGCTTGGTTGCCATGCAAAGGACACCCGTGACAAACATCACGGCCCCAACGGCCAGGTAATGCGACACGGTAATCGTACTTAACAAAGGAAGAATCATGGTTCTCAGTCTGCAGTCAGTGAATCAGGTTAAGCCACGCTTTCCGAGCCTGTCCCGGAAAAGGGGCATCGACTAATCCGCGCTACCTCCGGTTGGTTCGGGGTTGGTTACGACTTGTTTTCGCTTGGTGCGGGCCATGTAGGCAGCTCCGATCAATACGATCAGCAAATGGATCGAGACAATCACGAACGGGAGCAGGTATCCTGACATGCCTGGCTGGAGCTTTTTATCAGCGTCCAACTTGTCGGCCCGGACTCCAGCCAGGGCTAATCCCAGTGGAGTGGCTGTCTTGGATTGGTCCACGGCTAACGTGTCGGTGGGTCGGTCTGCGGTCCACTTGGGGACACTGAAAGCGGCGTTCAGCAGCAACAGGAGGAGGGCACTGCCGGCGATCAGTCCGAGGATCCAGTCTCGGCCACTGGCCTGGAGTGAGATAAATCGTTCCTGGGCAGTAAGCATGACGCCGAAGATTAGCAGCACCATGGTGCCACCCACGTAAATCATTAATTGCATGGCGCCGACGAACTCAGCTCCGGCGAGGAAAAACAGCCCCGCGGTGGAACCGAGCGAGATTACCAGGTAAAAGGCCATGCGTACGATGTTCGTCGAGAACAGGACACCTACGGCAAACCCGCAGGCCATGATTGCGAACAGCATGAAAAGGAAATCGTAGAGGGGAAAAGCAGCCAGTAGCATCATCGGTCACCCCCTTGCGTTAGTGGCTCGGGCTGACCGGGGCGATGATTCGCCAGGGCAGCGTTGGCAGGGAGGAGCGATTGTTTCATGGCAACCGGCTTACCAGACTCGGCTGGAGGTGTTGTTTTTTCATCAGTTGCTGGTGGTTTTTGCGGTAAGACCCAGTGTTCTCGGACCGTGGAACTGGGCTGTCCGGACATCAGGTTCAAGTTGTTAGGCGAAGGAATATCCATGGCTTCCCAAACCAGGGCGCCCAGGAAGCAGACCGCAGCAATGGGAACACAGTACTTCAGGCAGGTTGTAATCACCTGGTCAATTCGCAATCGGGGGAACGTCCAGCGAATCCAGATCATGAAGGTGACGCCCACCACGGCCTTGAGAATGAAATTAATGCAGCCGGCCAGGTTGGCCAGGTAACCGCTCAATGCCCAGTCCGCGCCACCGGGTGCGTAAGCCCAGTCGAGCATCTGGGGTCCGAAGAGTGGAATGGGCCCATGCCATCCGCCGAAGAACAACAGCGTTGCCAGGCCACTAACCAGGAACATGGAACCGTACTCAGCCATGAAGAAGAAACTCCATCGCAGACCGGAATACTCGGTATGGAATCCTGCCACGAGTTCACTTTCGGCTTCGGCCAGGTCAAACGGTGCGCGGTTCACGCTGGCCGTGGCGCAGGTAAAGTAAACCCAGAAGGTGCAGAAGGTGAAGGGGTCATGAAAGACCAGCCAGTTGGTGAACAGGCCGGCCTGCTTGTTGGCAATTGTGACCAGGTTCATCGTACCACAGAGGAAAACCGGTACGACGACACAGAGTCCCAGCGGCACCTCGTAACTGACGACCTGGGCCGCTTCACGAATAGCGCCGAAGAGTGACCACTTGGAACCGGAAGAATAACCGGCCAGGATGACTCCGAAAACTTCCAGTCCCAGGACGGCCAGGACAAAGAAGACTGCTGTATTGACATGTTGCCCCACCCAGCCATCGGCAAAGGGTAAAGCCAGGAAAGCACTGAAACTGGCCATGAAGGCAACGTACGGAGCGAGCTTGAATAGCATCCGATCCGCATCCGCCGGAATCAGGTCTTCCTTGGTGATCAGCTTCAGTCCGTCAGCCAGTGTTTGCAGCCAGCCGAAACGTCCACCCACGCGTGTTGGCCCCAGCCGGTCCTGGATGCGTCCGGCGATCTTGCGTTCCATCCAGATGAACACGAGGGCACCCACGGCGACAACGTGTAGCAGGAGGGCGCAGTGGATCAGGCTGGTTACGACATAGCCGAACCAGCTGCCGACGTCCAAGCCTAAAAATTGGTTAATAGTATCAGCCACGATTTCGATGCTCTCTCTACAACAGCCGGATATGACCTGTAGAGCAAAATTTTAGTTAAACCCAGTGAAATATGGCACATGCCTGTGGGACCCAACAAGCCCCCCGGCAACGACAAAACAAAGACTCTTTCTTCTTGGTTGGCATCCGTTTTTCCTTAACGATCAATTTCACCCATGACGACATCCAGTGAACCCACCACGGCTGGCACATCGGCCAGCAGGCAGCCCTGGCACAGTTCTGCCGTTACGGACAGGTTGGAGAAGCAACTGCTGCGTGCTCTTACTCGCCACGGGATCGAGTCACCGAGGCTGACCAGGTAAAAGCCCATCTGTCCCCGAGGCGCCTCAGTTTCCATGTAAGATTCGCCTGCGGGCATTTTCTGGGCCAGCTTGATCGGGGTTCCCCAGTCACCGCTGGCCGTGCTGTAACGGTCCATGGCTTGCCGGATCAGGTCGATCGACTGCACGACTTCCAGCATCCGTACATAAAACCGATGCCAGCAATCACCCAGCACGGCTTCCGGCGGTACACCTGGGGCACGCGTGGGCCGATTTTCCTGGGGGTCATCGTGTTCGGGATCGTATGGATATCCTTCTTCGCCTTCCACGATCACGTTAAAGGCGTATCCCGCATACATATCCTTGTAACGTTCTTCGCCATCGCGCCTGAGGTCGTGGTCGACTCCGCTGCCGCGCAGTACCGGGCCTGTGCAGCCATAGTCGATTGCCGTTTCAGCAGACATCACGCCAATATTGGCCGTGCGTTTGATGAAGATGGCGTTCGTGGTTAACAGCGTATGGTACTCGGCAACGTTAGGCTCAAATTGATCCAGGAAGGCCTCGCATTTCTGCAGCCACCCGGCGGGCAGATCCGCAATCGCCCCGCCTGGGGTCAGGTAACTGTAGGTGAGCCGAGCGCCACAGACTTCCTCGAACAGGTCGAGGATTTTTTCGCGTTCACGGAAGGCATACAGAAACGGGCTGAAGGTTCCCAGGTCCAGGCCGTAGGCACCCATGCCCAGCAAGTGACTGGCCATGCGTCCCAACTCGACAATGATTACCCGCAGGTGCTTGGCCTTCTCGGAGAGATCATGATCAAGCAATTTTTCAACACAGAGAGACCAGCCAAGATTCATGTTCATGGCGGCCAGGTAATCCATGCGATCGGTGTAGGGAATCCACTGGCGCGGGGTCAGGTTCTCACCGATTTTTTCAGCACAGCGATGCAGGTAACCAATGTGTGGTTCAACCTCGGACACAATCTCGCCATCAGTCCGCAGCACCAGGCGTAGTACGCCGTGCGTGCTGGGATGCTGGGGTCCCATGTTGATCAACATTTCATCGGTGCGAACATCGAATTCGATGATGCGTTGATCGTCTTGAATGTTTGTGGCCATCTTCTGCTTTCTGTATCCCGCGGAGCTCATGCTCGCCGCAGGGATTTCGTGATCAGGTTTTCCAGGACAACTTTCGTACTAGCGGTTTCGTATCCCGTGATATTCCAGTGGTAATTCGTAGTCTTTCCTCAAGGGATAGCCGACCCAGTCCTCCGGGCAGAGAATCCGTCGCAGATTGGGATGTCCCGTGAAGCGGACCCCTGACAGGTCATAAACTTCACGTTCATGCCAGTCAGCTGTTCGCCAAACGGCTGCCACGGAAGGGATTTCCGGCAACTGGGGCTCCCCGTTGTTGCCGTCAGCCTCCTCTTTCCATCGCGGTAACTTGACCTTGATCACCAGGGTGTGCTTGTTTTCCTGGGTGCTGGACAAGTGGTAGACCACCTCCAGGTGAGGTTCCCAGTCTACCTTGGCCGCTTTCTTGGGATCCGTGTGCAGGTAATCAACAGCTGTAATACAGTTGAGCATGTCCAACTTCCAGTGGGGATCTTCTTTCAGGTATTGGCAGACATCCACCAGTCCCGCGGGGGCCAGTTCAATCCAGGGATCAATCGCCTCCATCTCGGTGCCCACGATGTGGTCACCGAACTGGCTGCTCAACTGATCTAGTAGTGACGGTTCATTCATGAATTTGCCTTGTGGCCCGGACTGTCCGGTTCGGTAAATGGTTCGGTTGTGGTCAGGATCGGGGATCCGGTTGGTTGTTGTTGCTGGCCCGTACCCAGTCCAGGTCACCACGTTTCCATACATAGGCAAAGCCAACCAGTAACACGACAAAAAATACGGCAATATCAATGGTAGTTACCCAGGCCAGTTGCTTGGCACCATGTTGCATAACCAATGTGTTGTTTTTTTCGATGGAATTTCCCGCCTCCACGTGGTGGCGGAGACTGGCAGGAACACGGTTCAACGCTTCACGGTCATTCGTGGCACCATGCAGTGGCAACTGGGCCTTGGGAATTCCCAGCTCCCGGTACAGGTAACGGGCGTCGTCACTGAGGGCGTGCGAGGAATCGTCCAGTTGCTGGACCACGGCGACCTTGCCGCTTTCTGCCATGTCATGCAGGTCGTTGGCCTTGCCGAAGACCGTTGCCCACGGGAAGAAGAAAGCGACCTCAACATCAAAAATAATGAAGAGCAATGCTACGACGTAAAATCGCAGGTCGAATTGTACGAACCCGGATCCGATCGTTGGCTCGCCACATTCATAAATTTCCAGCTTTTCGTCGTTGGGGTTGGCAGGACGCAGCAACCATCCAACGAGTAAATTTACGAACAGGAACGTGACACCAACAGCCGCAAACAAGGCCAGGTAAGCAACGATTCCCAGTGACGACTCAAGGGCCGAGGACATAATGATTTCGATCTCAACAAAGAGTAGAGACGGTACAAATCTTTCCGGTCACCGCCTGTCTCTACAGGGGACAGTAACCGCGTCGCCAGCCAGGAATAAAATCTTGCCAAACAAGCATTTTAGGGGTGCAGCGACTCTTTGCAAGATATCCCCGGCAAGAGAACTGCCGTTAGTCCGCACCCAGATCGTGAGATGGCCCCGAAGACGTGTCCACGGCGGTTGCCGTGGGAATCTGCTGACGCCCCGCAAACCCCGTTTCAATATCATGCCAGAAGGAAACCTCAGGTTCTCCCAGTCGCCAGCAGAGATAAACCCGTTGACCGTCTATTTCCGCAGGAAAATCGACGAGATCGATCAAACCGTCCGGACCATTCTTGGGTTCCACCCCCAAAACACGAAGTTCATTAACATATTCCTGTAATTGGGAAATCTGCCCATCCAGCTCTTCCTGGATCTGGCTGAGTTCCTCTGCATAGGGGTCCCCCTCCTCGGCTTCGCGTCCCACCTGTAAATGATCCAACCGCTGGCGACGCTCCACCAGCTCCCGTGAAAGGGTCGCTAAATCGTTCATAATGGCACTTACCAGCGGCAACGTGGCGTTGGCTTCTTCTACGGTAAAGAGCTTTGCCGTTTTTTCCGGAGAGGACATGAATATGCTCCCAATGCACCGAGGACTCCCGGCTGCCGACATCCAAACTACTCTAGAAACAGTATTTTACGATAAAATCGCTCATTTTTCCCGGGACTAGGCCTGGTTAGGACCACCGTGAACCGGGTCAACAATCAACTTGGAATTCGATACAGCGACCGGGTTCAAAGTGGAACGGCCCCAGGCAACATTAGTCGGTAACCGTGAAAAATCAACAATACACCCGTCACGACTGTAACAGCTGAGGTCATGGGTCGCTCCCATGAAGATGCAGTCCACCGGACACGGCTCAACACAAAGTGCACAAAACATGCACTTGGAATAATCAATGGCAAAGCCGCTGACGGCAAAACCCTTGCCATCCGTGACCCGCTCTTTGCCGATGTAAATACAGTCCACAGGACAAGCCTTGGCGCACTGATCGCAGGCGATACAAGTGGTCAGATCAAAACGATGAAAACCGCGATAGCGTGCTGCGACCGGAACCGGCTTTTCCGGGTACTCAAATTGCTCCGTAAACGTACCACGCTCGGTTCGATACGTGATTAACCAGTAACGTAACGTTACTTTTAAACCATCGATGACCGTTGTGATCGCAACCTTGATGTTATGAAGCCACTCTCGCATCGCCGCTAAATTCCTTATTTGGCCGCCAAAGAACCCCCCAAGGGAGCTATTTAGCCAGCTTCTGTTGAACCAAAACTCTCAAACGGTTGATTCAGTTCCGTGTCATTATAGGGCTGTACGCCACATCCGCAAGCAACCCAGGAGGATTGTATAAATCTTTTCATAACAGAGGTTTATCGCTATGGGAATGTGGACAGATCCTATTTTGTGTGAGTTTTTCAGTTTGGCCAACTTAAACGGATACAGCTATTCTAAGCAAACCGAGTGAAAAACCTATCAAAAACTCTTCGTTCGCTCCGTGACGTTGCTTGACTCCATTCCCTCAGGGCGTAGAGTGGATGAGAGGATCTTCGCTTGTAATCCACCTATCAGGGTGGGTTCTTGGGTAATCCTTGGCCCTCTGCTCACCTCCTGGTGAGCTGAAGCCATGCGGATTGTTGCGAAGCAATGATCTTATCCACGTTTCAAAGGAATGCAACATGTTAGTTCTGTCGCGAAAGAAAAACGAAAGTATTGTCATTAATAATGACATTACGGTCGTTGTCGTTGAAATTCGCGGCGACAAGGTACGTCTGGGGGTGGAAGCCCCTAAAGAGGTGCCTGTTCATCGTCGTGAAGTGTACGATGCCATCCAGCAGAATGAAGCAGCTCAGGCTGAAGTCGCTGCACCAGAACTGGACGTCGAAGAGCAAGAATAGAAGCTTGCTTGTCGGTATCTCTTACAGTTCGAGTCATCCTGGTTAGGAAAATCCGTCCGGGGTATGGCGCACCAGTTTGTCGGGATCCAGTTGTTGTCTGTCGATCCCCGGAAAATGGGCTGAAAAAGATCCCTGTGACTCCCAGATTGGGCTCGGCGGTTTCAGGTTGTGGGCTACATCCCACTTGACGTTTTATTCCTTGGGGGAGTATATACGATGTGCGTCTTCGGTTTTCGGACTGAAGGTGTGGCGGCCCCGTCGTCTAGCGGTCTAGGACTCCGGCCTTTCACGCCGGCAACACGGGTTCGAGTCCCGTCGGGGTCATGAAAGCCACCTTCGGGTCAGTGCCATCAGGGACCTGGCCGGGAGGCGGCTTTTTTTTTGCATAGCCCTCCACCGAGGGCGGCGATTTTCACTCGGAATCGATGGAGAAAATCCCACCTTTTCCCGGTGCAGGTGAAACTTTCAGATCCTCGTCATAGGGACGTGTCTTCCATTTTCCCGCGCCACCGGGTCCATAAATCTGCACACCCGCTTCGGTGATCTCGTAGATAAAACCGCTGCGAGCAAAGGCCGCGTCAAATTTACCTTCCGGAAGTATAAAGAGGCGCATCTTGCTTTTGAGCGTAATGGGTGGCAATGGATTGCTGGATCGCCGTTTCTTGATTGGCGGTGAGATTACTTCCAGCGGTTTGACCGAGCGGCAATCTCGCCAGTCGGTCAGGATCGCCTTTTCTTCACGAACAAAGAATTCAAATTGGGCATGCTCGCGGCTGTGTCCAAAGGCGACGACTTCTTCCAGCCAGTTTTCATTGTACTTGAGTCCCAGTCGGTATCGGTTTGCGTCGAAATCAGCATTGTAGAAGAACATGCTGAACCCATTCAGTTCGCGGCGCAGTATCTTTCCGGTCTTAACTTCAACGTCTCCTTCTCCTTTCTGGCGAACCCACTTGGTTTCGGGGACCAGTTCGATCTGCAGCGGATGCGCTCCTCGCAAATGTTGATAGAGTGCTCGCAGGTGCTTCTTGACCGCTGGAGACATCTCCTTTACCTGCAATTGTTCAAAGCCGGCGTAACCGCATAAATAGAAGTCGAGATGGTCCGGACGATCGTAATGAAATACTGGACTTTTTGATTTTTCGATTTCAGCCAGTACTGCCTCGGTTAACACCGTGTGAAAAAAACTGTCTCCAGGCAGGAAGTAGTTATTATTGGCATTGCCAATGGTTGGCTGCTGCCAAATCGTGAGGAAGAGGACCATCGTTACCAGGGCTTGCTTGCTTGCGAGAGATAACATTTGTGTTTTCCTACTATCAAAAGAAGGGTCAAGATCAAGGGCAGAGAGGTTAGTCTTCCACGCGTGATTGGGCTGTTAGTTGGCGTACGATTTCTTCTGGAGAATGCGTTTTTTCCAGGATACCTTCCTGGCGGTCTGCCCAGCTGGGACCGTCGGCAATTGCCTGAACCTGTTGCAAGTGACTGAGACAGCCGAGCGTTTCAGCTGTCGGCCCCAGGCGATCAATCAACATCCGCGTTATTTCGCTTACCGATTGCACTTCGAACGTATAGGAATTGACCAGTTGAGCCTGGGTTCCATATCGACAGGCACGCCACTTGTTTTGCCGTACCATCATCGGGTGGCAATCATGCTGGTAGGTTCCCTGGTCGATTTCGTCGGATAGGGCCTGGACCAAGCACTGTATCAGTGCTGCTAACGCCAGCACATCGTCCAGGTTGCCCGGCATGTCGCAGACACGGACTTCGACCGTACCGAAACTGTGATGCGGTCGGATATCCCACCAGATCTCTCGAATCGTGTTAATGAAACCAGTGCTGACCATGTGATTGACCAGCCACACATACTCACTCCAGTTTCGCATCAGCGTTGGCAATCCGGCGGTCGGCAGTCCTTCCATGATCTTGGATCGATGTGACTTCAATCCCGTGCGACGATTTTCCCAGAAGGGACTGCTGCAACTAAGAGCCAGCAGGGTGGGCAAATGCTGCATCATACGATCACAGATCATGACAGCCTTGTCGCCGGAATCGACGGCCACATGCACATGTAGCCCGAAAGTAACCAGGCGACGAGCCATTTCCTGGAGCAGATCGACGAGGTTGTTGTAGCGTTCGTTGGGTGTGACCTGCTGCTCTTTCCAGGGTGAAAACGGATGCGTGGCTCCCCACCACAGTCGCAGCCCATTGCGGTCGGTAACGTCCTGGACCTGGACCAGTTTTTCCCGCAGGTCCGCCCCTGCTTCATCGACGTTTTGACAAACCCCGGTGATGACTTCCAGGCAGCATTGCATGAGTTCCGGCTTGTAACCACTGTCGGTACCAAGGCCTGCCAGGACGGCCTCGATTGAACTGGAAAGCGCCATGGTCTGTTCATCGACCAGTGCTAACTCCAACTCGATACCGATGGTCGGCCGACGATTAGAGGTGAATTGAAAATCTTGCATGGTTTCCCAGGCTCATGAGGGTGGTGGAGATCGACCCGAAGCTTCCCACATTATGACAGCAGGAGCGAGGATTTTCGCCCCGTTGGAACAAGATTCTGCCCAGATGCCAAGATCTGCCACAACGGGTAAGGGGAAAACACCGTGAGCCCACGACTTGAGAGGGCTATTCTGCCCAGGGCCGAGTCCGTTCTCCCCGGGATCGAGAAGCAAGTTAAATTCCTGGCTTGAACCAGGAATCTAGTCGATGAATTCCGGATCAATACGCTGGGAAATGACGCCCGCTTCGTGGCCACGGTGAAGCAGCTCGGATACCGCCTGGCGGCCACGATCACCAAAATCGAGAGTCCAGTCGTTGACGTACATACCAACAAACTGATCGGCCTGGTTGCGGTCCAGGTCACGGCCAAAACCCAATGCGTAATCCAGGGCTTCCTGTCGGTTGTCGAGCCCGAACTGGATACTTTCCTTGAGCAGTCGCGTCACTTCTGTCATGCCCTCGGATCCCAGGTCCTTGCGAATTGCGTTGGCCCCGAGTGGTAAAGGTAAGCCCGTTTCTTCATGCCACCACTGTCCCAGGTCGACCAGCAGGTGCAGGGAGCTCTCGCCATAGGTGAGTTGCCCTTCATGAATGATCAGGCCTGCGTCCACCGGTTCCCCGTTGAATTCGCCGGCAACCGTTGCCTCGATAATCTGATCGAACGGAACCACGACATACTTAAAATCGGTCTGCAGACACAATCGCAATGCCAGGTAAGCACTGGTCAGCGTACCGGGGACAGCAATCGTTTGTTCTTTGAGTTGCTCCAGGCTTCCCGGTTCACGAGCCACGACCATGGGGCCGTACTGGTCACCCATGCTGGCACCGCAGGCACAGATTGCGTAAGCATCGGAAAGGTAGGCGTAGGCGTGAATGCTGACAGCAGTCAGTTCCAGCTCGGCCTCGAAGGCCCGGCGGTTGAGGGTTTCAATGTCAACCAACTCGTGTACGAACTGGTAATTGCCCGTGTCGATCTTGTCCTTGGCCAGTGCATAGAACATGAAGGCATCATCTGGATCTGGACTGTGTCCTACACGAATTAATTGCTTTTCACTGCTCACGACAAGTGTTCTCCCGAACTGATACAAGGTGATACGGACTGCTTCGTGGACTCCCCGAGTGTGACGAAGACCTGACCATGATGGGCCAAGAAGTGTGATCCTGCAACCGGTTCGCAGGCTAGGATGTCCAGAAGAACCGTAATGGTTCTGTGGCGATAACAAGCTAACCGCCTTGAGGACCAAAAAAACGGCTCACTTGGACCGGCCGAAAGAAGATTTTTCCCGGTCCAGATCGAGGGCCGTGGCAAAGAAACAGCCACCGGCAGCAAAGTGGATTGCCCAGGGGATTCAGAGTGAATTCCTGGCCTCCAGGATGCCCCGTACGGGCTCAGGGGCCAGGATCCAGATCTTCATCGTCCAAGGCTCATGTCGCGGCGGCGAGAGAACCGACTACGACTCGATTATTAGCGGTGAATCTAGACGTTTTGTCCGGATTCCCCGGTTTCCGTTGGACGGAGGTCAGTTGCCTGGGAGTTTTCTCGCTGAATAGCGTCATAAACTTCCTGGCGATGAACTGGAATGGATTGCGGGGCATCGATCCCCAGCCGTACCTTGTCACCTCGAATGTCTACGATCGTAATAACGATGTTGTCACCAATCATGATGCTTTCATCGCGATGTCTTGAGAGTACCAGCATCGTTGGCTCCTTGCCTGAACTAGTGGTTTGATTTGCTGCGATTAACCTTCGCAGTCTTTTATGGGTTGGGAGGGGTTCGGTTCGACCGAACGTCTACACAACAGATATCGGAGAAGATGTTGCAAGACACGGAATTGTTTATCAAGTCAGCATCCTTTTTTAGAGATACGTGTCCGTATTCGGCACTTTTGCGGAAGTTAACGCGCAAGTCAGGCAATTCCAGTTGCAACGGTTTTTCACTGTCCGGGTTGGACTGGAGCCTCTGCTTGGTTTTTGGGCAGGGAGCAGGAAACGGCTTTCTACGTACGTTAACGGGCAAATCGTCGGTCGATTTTCATCAGGCTCATGGCGAGGACCTGGTCCGGTGGCTGCGGGTGATGGCAGGAGCATCCGTCATAAACCGGTGAGGATGAATGACCGGCAGAATGACTGCAATTGCGAGGATAGGAGGGCCACTTGCCTCGTGAGGCTTAGTTGTCGGGGTGGGCAGCCTCGATTAACTTGGCTGCTCCCTGCAGCAGGAGTTGCTGGGCCACGGATTCACCCACGGCATTTGCTTCTTCCGGAGCCCCCTCGGCCTGGGCAGACAAGCGTTGGTCACCGTTTTCGCTTAACACCAGGGCATCCAGCTGCAGCCGTTCGTTTTCGATACGTCCCCAGGTAGCAACTGGAGCCAGGCAGCCGGCTTGCAGCGTTGCCAGCACCGTGCGCTCGGCGGTGACGGATGCTGCGGTATCAGGATCATTCAGCGACTCCAGGATGTTTCCTGTAAGCTCGTCCTGGTCACGGATTTCCACGCCCAGGGCGCCTTGGCCAACTGCCGGTA
>JAZADA010000097.1:0-12334 GCA_036124135.1 Planctomycetota bacterium
GAAAGGGTTTTAGTGATGTCACCACGGCGGGGGGATTCGGACATCTCCAGAAAGGGCACGGCGTCTCCTTTGCAGACCTGGACAACGACGGTGACCAGGATATCTTCATCCAGATTGGTGGCTGGTATGCAGGAGATCGATTCAGCAACGGACTATTTGAAAACCCAGGTTTTGGCAACCACTGGATCGGAATTAAGCTGATCGGGAAACAGTCAAATCGCTCTGCCATTGGAAGCCGTATTCAAGTCGATATCCTCGAGGAGGGGAAACCTCGATCGATCTACAAGTGGGTCAACAGCGGCGGCAGTTTTGGTGCCAATCCATTACGCCAACAAATCGGACTGGGGAAAGCAAACCGCATCGAAAAAATGACGATCTACTGGCCGAAAACTGACACCACGCAAATCTTTGAAAACCTCGACGTTGACCAGTTTATTGAAATCCGTGAAGGCGACGCCAGGATTCATCGACTGGATTTGCCGAAAATTCGTTTCCAGGCAGATCACGATCATTCGCATCAGCACCAACACTAGCTGGTTGGTGTCGCATCCTCATCAACGATTGATTAGGCTGACTATCTATCACCCTTCCAGGCCCATCCCCAGCAGGCACCATGGCCACGCATTCCAGTGAAACCAGTCCCGCACGATTACCTGCAAAAAGGTGGCCTGTTTACCTTGCGATCCTGATCGCCATCGGCTTACTGGTGGCCTGGACTCTCAAGCCGTTGCCACCAGAAGAAGTCCTGGCCCGGGCCGAACAGGCCCTCGAAGCAGAGCAGTTTGCCAGGGTCGCACGCTATGCAGACCAGATCCTGGCCCGTAAACCGGGCGACCTCAAGGGACTTCAACTGGCGGCGATCGCCGCCAGTGCCCAGGAAGACTACCACCTGGCACTGCGTTACCTGGTACAGATTTCTTCAAAGGATCGCCCCGAACTCATCGGGGGAACCCTGGGCAATGGAGTTGCGACCGAAGAACTACTACGGTTATCGGAAATTGAAAAACTAACCACCGAGACCCTGGCCAAGGATCCAAAGCACGTGGTTGCACGTGATCGCCTGGGATTCGTTTTGGCTATTTCAGGACAACGCTGGAAAGGTCTGTCACATTTTCTCGACTTAATCCGTCAAGGCAATTTCACGGAAGTCCACCTGCTCTGGCTTGGTGATATGCAGCGCACGGTGGGCACCTACGACTACCTGCAGCGCTGTCGCCAGGCAAACACCAGTGACCCTCTACCCCTGCTGGGGTTGGCACGAATCCACATCGACCGGAACCAGGTCAGCGAGGCCAGGAAACTATTACAACAAGTCATCGAGGGAGTTCCTGGAAACGGCGAGGCCCAGGCCTGGCTCGGTGTGACACTGCTGGATGATCCGAAGGCTTTCCTGCAATGGCAACAACAGCTTCCAGCGGACGCGGACAGGCATCCGGAAATCTGGGTGACTCGTGGAAAATGGGCCCTGCAAAACAAGCAGACCCGGGAAGCGATTCGCTGTTTCTGGGAAGCTGTGGCCCGGGAACCCAACCATCGCCTTGCCAATTACCAACTGGGACAGCTGTTGCTGGAAGCTGAACAGGATGAACAGGCCAGGGTTTTCCTGCAACGTGCAGAACAGCTCAGCGAGTTGATGAAACTGGTCGGGATCGTGGGAATGCGACGAGGTCCGTTGACCCCGGCAGACGAAAAAGAGGTCCAGTCGATCGTTTCATTAGCCGAATCCCTGGGGCGTTTCTGGGAGAGCTGGGCCTGGGCAAAAATTGCCCTGCTGAAAAATCCACGAAGCACCTGGCCCACCCTGGCCATCCAGCGGGCAGTCTTTGAACTGGAACAGGATTCCCCGGTTACGCTGGCTCGATTCAATCCTACCCGGGAAGTGAATCTTGCTGACTATCCACTACCCAACTGGCAACAGGCTCCTGGCGATCCGGGCACACAATCACCGCTGGCAAATAATCCTCATGGAATCCGCTTCGTGGACGATGCCGTGGCCAGCGGAATCCAATTCCAGTACGTGAACGGATCCCAGCCTGCTCCGCACGGACCCTTCATGTACGAGTTTACCGGGGGTGGTGTGGCCGTCCTGGATTACGATGGGGATGGCTGGCCAGATATCTACCTGACCCAGGGCTGCACGTGGCCTCCCGGTTCCTCGCCGGGACAGCACCACGATCAGCTGTATCGGAACCTGGGCAACGGTACGTTCACTGACGTGACCAAGGCCGCGGGACTCGGTGATGACCTGTTTAGCCAGGGTGCCACGGTGGGAGACCTAAACAACGATGGATTCCCCGATCTCTACGTTGCTAACATCGGCCGCAACCGCCTCTACCTGAACCGTGGAGACGGGACATTCGAGGATATTTCGAACCAGCTCAGCAACGCCTCCAAGCGTTGGACAACCAGTTGCCTGATCGCGGATTTAAACGGCGATGGATTTCCCGACATCTACGACGTGAATTACCTGACAGGAAACACGATTTTCCAAGAGGTCTGCGACGGCCAGATATGTCACCCGAACGAATTTAATGCCGAACAAGATCAACTCTTCCTGAACAACGGACAGGCAGGCTTTCTCGATGCAACCGAGACAGCAGGGATTACCAGCAAGCATGGTAACGGCCTGGGTATCGTGGCCGCTGACTTCAGTGGCGGAAAAACATTGGACCTGTTCGTCGCCAATGATGCGGTTGCCAATTCGTTTTTCAAACGGCGCTCTTCATCAGCCGATCAGCTGTTTGATGAAACAGCAACCCTGATGGGACTGGCATTTGACCGGGATGGTGCAGCCCAGGCGTGCATGGGAGTCGCAGCAGGTGATGTGAACCGGGACGGCTTGATCGACCTCTTTGTGACCAACTACTACCGTGAATCGAACACGCTTTACCAGCAGCAAGGCGGTATGTTCGTTGACGCCACGCGACCAGCAGGTTTGCGCGAGCCCAGTTTTTCCTGGCTCGGTTTCGGCACCCAGTTTCTCGATGCCGACCTGGACGGACATCTTGACCTGGTCATCACCAATGGACACGTCGACGATTATCGAAAAAACAACCAACCGTTTGCCATGCCACCGCAGTTTCTTCACAACCGCGGGCAGGCGCGTTTCCAGGAATTAGATCCAACCGAGCTGGGACCCTATTTCCAGAAACGCTATCGCGGACGAGGCCTGGCACGCATCGACTGGAATCGTGATGGGCGTGAAGACTTCGTCGTTTCACACCTCGATGCACCCGTTTCGCTGTTGACGAACCAGACCAGGGAACAGGGAAATTACCTGGTTGTGCAGCTGGTCGGTACCACCAGCAGCCGGGATGCAATTGGATCCCGCGTAACGATCAAACGGGGCGATCAAACATGGACAGCCCAGCTAACCGCCGGGGACGGCTACCAGGCCAGCAACCAGCGCCAACTGGTCTTTGGAATCGGAGATTTCTCGCAAATCGATCAGCTAAAGGTTGACTGGATCAGCGGTACGACCCAATCTTTCAAGAGCCCACCCGTGAACTCGGAAATACGAATCGTGGAAGGAAACCCAACGCACGTTCGCCTACCGAACAGCACACGATCCATGCCACGGGATTAACTTACCAGGTTCCCTTGCCTGGCCAGCTTCAATATTTCCGATCCGCTTGATGGATCACTTACGACTGATCTCGCAGTTCCTCCTGCAAGCGACCCCGGATCCGCTGGAACACGCGCCGCACGGATCGCTCCGAGCATTCATGTTTTTCAGCAATATCGGTATTGGACATACCGCGAATACTGTCCAGCATGACCTCCTGGTCTCGCGAATCCATATCGCCAAGGATACTACGCAACTGAGCCAGCACGTTCTGGGTACCGTGGGGTGCACTACCAGCAACCATGTTACTGGCCGTTGCATCCGTACCACTGCCAAACTCCTCGTGCTGCTCTTCACGATCAAAGGACCGCTTCTTGCGAGTATGATGCTGTGATTCCGTACGAATTTTATTCATACAGATCGCCAACAGCGTATTCCACAGCTCCGAGGTGGTATCAATTTGAAATCGATTCGCATAGACACCGTGGAAAAAGCTTTGGAATGTCTCCTGCACGACATCGTCGGCATCCACCCGTTGTAATAATTTCGGGAATATTCGTGAACGTGCGAAGGCGGTTAACCTGGGTCGACAAAAGTCATGTACCAGTTCAGCGGCCCGCTCATCCTGGTGTTCCGCAATACGCGTCACCAGGGCTGGTAAATAATCTCGCAATTGATCCCGATCCTTGGAATCATGACCGTTTTCCGATGCCAAAAACGTCCTTGTTTTATTTGTAGTTACCACGTGACACCTACCTATCGAAAAAAGAAGAGAAGCGTTGAAAAGTGACAAACATTGGCAGAACTACAAATGCAACTCGCATACCAACTGTCTCAAAAGCAAAAAAAACAACCTTCGAGGCTATAAAAACAGCATGTTTGAAAATAAAAGGCCTAACTGCTAGCAGCTCGACAGATGTAGCATTTCACCACAACCGTTCAGGGAGGCTGACGCACAATTCAACAACAGGCTGACCAGGGCTCCTTTTTGGGACAGTCCAAATGAGCCCTCTTTGTTAACGGTAAGCAGTTTGGATCCTGGCCCGTTCAAGCCACGCAAGGGGGATTGGGAGCAGCGTCTTGGCGGACGGGGTTGGTCATCCGCGGGCAAATCGACACAATAGGGAAACACTCCTATTCATTCTCATGGCATCCTGAAAGAGGAACTTTATTCATGGCACTGATGACTCCCGAGTCCACTGACGATCAGCAAGCCAATGCCGCTGAACTTGACCACGCTCAACTGGCAACCTGGCAGGACCAGTTTAGCCAGCATCCTACAGCTGGCCTGATGCAGAATGCTGTCACGCAAAATGGGATTGATGATGTGGCTCTCGATCGCCAGGTCGTCACCAGCACCGATCACACGTTTTCCAATTTCCTGGATGACTGGTCCGTGACGAATCAAAAGCGTAGTGGGCGTTGCTGGATGTTTGCCGGTCTGAATGTCTTTCGTCCGGCAGCCATGAAGACCATGAAATTGAAGGACTTTGAATTCAGCCAGAACTTCACGCTCTTCTGGGACAAGTTGGAACGATCCAATTTCTTCCTGGAGGCCATCATCGACACGGCGGACCGCGACGTGGATGATCGCACGGTAGCCTGGTTGCTGGCCCATCCCCTGGACGATGGTGGGCAATGGAACATGTTTGTCAATGTCGTCAAGAAGCACGGACTGGTGCCCAAGGCTGTCATGCCAGAATCACAAAGTTCCTCGAACACGCGGCGGATGAATGGCATGGTGGTTTCCAAGTTGCGAGAAGGAGCTCTCCAGTTACGCAGTATCGAGGCAACTGCCGGGGAAGACACTGCCGATCAAATGCGGGTGGCCAAGCAGGACATCCTGGAAACCGTCTATCGCATACTCTCCATCCACCTGGGAACTCCACCGGCTCAATTCGACTGGCAATGGAATGACAAGGAAAAACAGTTCTCCCGGGACGGAGAAATGACCCCGCAGGAATTTGCCGGAAAGTATGGTTCAGAATCACTGGATGATTTCATTTGCCTGGTGCATGATCCACGACCCTCCAGTCCCACCGGTCGAACCTTCACGGTCGATTACCTGGGTAACGTGGTGGGAGGCGATATCGTTCGGTACCTGAACGTCGACATCGAGACCATGAAAAAGGCCGCCATGGACACGATCCTGGATGGTGAACCGGTGTGGATGGGCTGCGACGTGGGCAAGATGATGCGAAGGGACCTGGGTATCTGGGACGCCAAGCTGTTCGATTATGAAGGCGTTTACGATACCAGTTTCAACATGTCCAAGTCAGAACGATTGTTTTACCACCAGACCGTGATGACGCATGCCATGTTGTTTACAGGCGTTGATGTCGTGGAAACTCCCGAGGGTCCCCGCTCACGGCGCTGGCGGGTAGAAAACAGTTGGGGAGACGAGGGGGGCAAGAAGGGCTTCTACGTCATGAACGACAACTGGTTTGACGAGTACATGTTCGAGATTGCCACTCACAAGAAGTACCTGCCCCAGCAACTGGTCGATGCCTGGGAACAGGAACCGATCCGCTTACCGCCCTGGGATCCCATGGGAGCATTGGCCCGCTAGCCAATCGCGGACCCCAATCGCGGACCCCAATCGCGGACCGCTGGCAACGAGACTCCTTACTTCTTCTCCAGCAGGCCTCTTGTGCGCAGCCATGCCTCGCACCTGCTGGGCCAGTTGCTGCAGGCAAATTTACTGGGACGCAAACCAAATCCGTGGCCACCGTTGCTGTAGATATGCAGTTCCCCTGCAACTCCGGCCTGCTTGAGCGCGAGGTAGAACCGGGCACTGTTCTCGGCACTGATTCCATCATCTCCGGCATGCACCAGGAACGTGGGAGGCGTCTGCTTGCTGACACGGATCTCCGCTGCCAGCTCCCTACCGTTCAGCAGGTAGGCTGGATAAATCAAGACGGCAAAATCGGGTCGACAGTTCACCTGGTCGTGGGCATCGACAGGCTTGTAATGACGCTTGTCGAAATTAGTAGCCGCTGAAGCCGAAAGGTGGCCACCTGCTGAAAAGCCGAGAATACCAATGCGTGCCGGATCGATTTTCCATTGACTCGCATGGGATCGCACGAGGCTCATCGCTCGCTGGGCATCCTGGAGTGGAGCCTGGTGTTTCGGCTGATTCTTGCGGCGGGGAACGCGATACTTCAGAACGATGGCGGTCACACCAATCGAGGTAAGCCACTGCGCAACCTCGGTCCCTTCCAGGTCCATTGCCAAAATATTGTAGCCGCCACCGGGACAGACCAGGACTGCGGCCCCTGTATCGATATCAGCTGCAGGCTTGTAAACGGTGAGCGTGGGTTCCGTCACGTTCGCAAGGCGCTGAACCGGTCGGGAACCGCGGGGTGGCAGCAACTGCTCGGGGCCAACATCACCTTTTTCACCCGGGGCTTTCCCCTTCCAGACGCGGAGCGTCTCGAGGGGCTCTGCTGCCTGCAGGGCGGTGGCCAGCAACACCAGGAGCAAGCTGCCGCAGAATCGCATATTCATGATCGGATCCCTCGTTCAGAGGCAGGTAACCCTGTCCTCGTTTGTGCTATAATTGGTAGTCAATTGCACTGCATCGTGGCAGTCAATCGATGAGTCGTCAAGCTCCCGGTTTTCAACAGGTATCTTCCATGATCCGGCTTCGCATATTGATAGGCAGTCTGCTGCTGGCTCTGTGCTGTGCTGCAACCGCACCGGCCGTGGAACTGCACGAGAAAATTGATCAGCGGATCAGGCAATCTCATCCACAGTTCCTGGCACACCAGGCCGCCCTTTCAACGGACACGGAATTCCTGCGACGAATTTACCTGGACCTGACGGGACGCATTCCCACACCCCGGGAAACGCTTCAATTCATGCAGCAGGGTGACATGAACAAGCGTGTCCAGTTAATCGATCACCTGGTTACGCAACCTGAACACGCCCGCCATTTGCAGCACTTCTTTGATGTCATGTTGATGGAGCGATTGCCCAAGAAACACGTTACCCTTGAGCAGTGGCAGACCTACCTTTACGATTCCTGCCGAGACAATGTTTCCTGGGAACAAATGACCTGGGATATTCTCTCGGCTGACGGTGCTCAACCGGCAACCCGCAGTGCAGCTCGCTTCCTGCTGGACCGGGAAGTGAAACCGGAACTGGTAACACGTGCCATCGGGCGCGTGTTCCTGGGCCGAGATCTACAGTGCGCCCAGTGCCACGATCATCCGGCGATCGATGATTATCCACAACGCCATTACTATGGCCTGGTCTCATTTTTCAGCCGTGCCTACCTCTTCAACGATCCCAAGAGCAAGCAAGCTTCGATCGGCGAGAAAGCAGAAGGAACCACCAAGTTCACTTCCGTATTTACCAATGAAGAAGCGACCACGTTTCCGCGCGTACTGGACCTGCCCGTGTTCACGGATCCCATGCCGGACAAGGAGCCTTACGTCACCAAGCCCGACAAGAACGCACGAGGCGTTCCCAAGTACAGTCGACTGGAGCATCTGCCGGGGGCGATCACCCATGCAGACAACCAGGCTTTTCGGCTCAATATTGCCAACCGCCTGTGGCATTTCATGATGGGACGTGGTTTCGTGGAACCGCTCGACATGTTTCATGCCGACAATCCCGCGAGTCATCCGGAACTACTGCAACTGATCGCCGACGATCTGCATGACCATCGGTACGACATGCGGTACCTGTTGCGGCAGTTAGCACGTACCGAGGTTTACCAGCGCAGCAGTATCCTCAAGACAGAGGACGAGTCGGTCAAACTACGCTATACAGCGGCTCACATCAAACCTCTAACGGCCGAGCAACTGGCCTGGTCAACCATGCTGGCAACCGGACTGGTCGACATCACGCGACAGGCGACGATCCAGGCATTCCTGGCCTCCAAGCCGGGGAATGGTAAGGCAACGACCACCGTTCCCATGGACTGGGCATCACTGCAGCTGCACCTGGAAACTGAATTGAACAAGGCGCTGCAGTCACAGGTGACTCAATTCACCACGGCATTTTCACGGACGGACGGCCCAGGTGAATTTAATGCCACCGCCAACCAGGCCTTGTTCCTGGCAAATTCACCTCTGATTTCAACATGGTTACGACCGCGTGGTGACAACCTGGTGGCCCGCCTGGTGGCCCAGCCAGACTCGGCCAAGCTTGCAGCAGAACTTTATTTGAGTGTATTATCACGTTTACCTGATGCCACGGAAACGGCACGGATCACAAAATTCGTCGATGCATTTCCCGAACGGACCACGACCATCCAGGAACTTGTCAGGGCGCTCCTTTGCTCGGCCGAGTTCCGTTTTAACCACTAATTCTTTCTCACTCGTTACACGTCTTTCTAGGACACAACGTCATGAAACGGAATCTTGGGTGCAATCCGCTGGACCACGTTCTTTCCAGGCGCAATTTCATGGTCGGGGCAGGTACGGCTGCCGGTTTCGGCGGACTGCTACCACGCACCTGGGCCAAGGATGCGGAACGCAATCAAAAACAGATCCTGCAGGTCTACCTGCAGGGCGGCGTGAGCCAACTGGAAAGCTGGGATCCCAAACCGGGTACCGAGCTAGGAGGACCCTTTCGGTCCATCCCCACATCCGTTCCGGGAATTCATATTTCGGAGTTATTACCGCACACGGCGAAGATGATGCACCTCTTGTCGATCGTCCGGAGCATCAACCTCAAGACCGATGACCATACCCAGGGCCGGCTCTTCATGGAAAAGGGGCGTAACGTCGGCGCCTATCCCTACGTGGGATCGGTCGCGGCCAAGTACCTGGATTCTCGTGATCCGGCACTGCCTGGTTACATCCACATTTCTACTCGCGGCCTGAATGACGATACGACGGGATTCCTGGAGCCGCAGTATGGTCAGTTCAAACTGGAAGGAGTCAAGGCTCCCGAGAACCTGGACTTACCCAAAGACATCTCGCGAAAACGCTACCTGGCTCGCACCGATTTCCGTGCCCAGCTGGATCAGCAATTCGCATCGCGACGCAGGAAATCATTTATCGATGCGCTCGGCTCTTCCTTTAACCAGGCCTCCAAGCTGATGGAACGCAAGGGACTGTTCGAGGCCCAGCAGGATCCCAAGGACCTGGAACGTTACGGCACCCATGATTTCGCCCGTAACTGCATCCTGGGACGCACGCTACTCGAACGCGGGGCGACCTGTGTCAAGGTAACTCACCACGGCTACGACTCGCATGCTGAAAATTTCAATTTTCACCTGGAACAACTGGGAGAGTTCGACAAGACCTTTGCCACGCTGCTCGGTGACCTGGAAGACCGGGGCATGCTCGAAAATACGCTGGTGATGATCTACTCGGAATTTGGTCGCACCCCGAAAATCAATCATCGCTACGGTCGCGATCACTGGGGCAGTGCCTGGTCCATCGCCCTGGGCGGATGTGGTATCCAAACCGGCGGCGTGGTTGGGAAAACCAATGACAAGGGAACCGAGGTAAGTGACCGAGAAGTTCACGGGGGCCATCTGTTCCAGACCTACCTGAAGGCCATCGGCATCGATCCATCACAAAATCATGATATCCCGGGACGCGTGATTCCCATCGGTGATCCCGCCGTGGAACCCGTGCAGGAGCTACTGGCATGACCGACAAGGATACTCCCAAGGCGACGGACGCTGTCACGCCCGCTGCCGACGAGCCGGCGGTCATCGATCCAACAAAAACTCACAAGGTCGTGGAGTACAAGCACGAGCGACCGTTGACCACGTGCCAGATTGACCCGCAGGGTCGGTACGTCTTTGCCGGTGCCGAGGATCTCAATGTCTGCCGCTGGAATCTGCAGTCCGGCAAGAAAACCGTCCTGCCGGGCCATCGCAGTTGGGTACGTTCGATTCGGTTTTCACCTGACGGTGAGTGGTGTTTCACCGCGGCCTGGGATGGACAGATCGGCTGGTGGAAGACGGCCGAGGAAACACCCCAGTCCGTGCGAATGATTGAAGCACACCACGGGTCCACACGCTGGGTCGATGTCAGTCCCTGTGGCCAGTTCCTGGCAACGTGTGGCAACGACAAGCTGGTTCGGGTCTGGAACGTTGCTGATGGAAAGCAGGTCAGTGAATTCAGTGGGCATCAAACGCACCCCTATGCCGTTAACTTCCATCCACACGAAAAACAACTGGTCTCCCAGGACCTGATGGGAAATATCAAGATCTGGGACCTTGCCGGGGGCAAGGAAGTCTGCACGATCGAGGCGCCGATCATGACCGGTTACGATACAAAGTTCGCTGCCGACATGGGTGGTGCACGTGACATGCAGTTCACACCGGATGGCAAGATCCTGGCTTCCGCGGGGATCACGCGCGTGGTCAATTCCTTTGCCGGACAACAGGACCCGTTGATCCTGCTGATCGACTGGCAAACACGTCAAATCATCCGACAGTTAAGAACCGGTAGCTTCCAGGGGATTGCCTGGGGAGTTCGGTTCCACCCAGACGGTTTCGTGATTGGTGCCGGAGCGCACCAGGGAGGTCGAGGAGAGCTCTGGTTCTGGCACATGCCGGATCAGGAACCGCCCAAAGAAGAACAAGTGACCAAGAAAGAAAAAGACGATAAGAAACCAGCACCCAAACCGGCTGACTCCAAGAAGAGCGAAAACCCGGAACTTGACCGACAACCTTTCCATGTCACCAAGCTGGACAAGGGGGCTCGCAGCGTCGATATATCGCCCGACTTAAGTCGATTGGCTGTTGCTCATACGGATGGATTTGCCCGCATTTACCAGATGACCCAGGAAATCAAGACAAAGCCCGCTCCCGCTACCGACCCGGAAAAATCAAAAAGCTAGGGCCTTGATCTTCGTCGTCCACCACTTGTTTTTCACGCTGGCAACAAGAGCGCAATCACCATGAGTTCATCGGCAGGCAACTCGATCACGGCCTGTATTCATGAATTAAAAGCGGGGGATGCATCTGCCGCACAGCAACTGTGGCAACGCTACTGCCTGCGCCTGACCGATTTTGCTCGCAAGAAAATAGGCCCCGTGGCACGTCGCGTGGCAGACGAGGAAGACATGGCACTGATGGCCTTTCATAGCCTGTGCCGGGGAGCGGCAGACGGTCGTTTCCCAAAACTTGACGACCGGGATGATCTCTGGCAAATCCTGCTCATGATTGCCGAGCGCAAAACCATTGATCACCTGCGAGAACAATTTCGACAGAAACGTGGTGGCGGTAAGGTGCGAGGCGAATCAATCTTCGAGGCGCAGGGCGATGACAATTACCGTGGTATCGAGCAGGCGATCGACCAACAAACAGCACCCGATTACGCCGTGACGGCGATGGACGAATGTCGTCGACTGCTGGAACTGCTGCCGGACGAGACCTTGCAACGGATTGCAGGCTGGAAACTCGCTGGCTGGAAAAACCGGGAAATCGCTGAAAAGCTCGGTTGTGTAACAGCCACGGTCGAACGCAAACTAAAACGGATTCGCAGCCTCTGGTCAGAGGAAGTCTAGCAATCCACTTGCCAGGATGGCGAGCGCATAAAACGGCCCTCCCATGGATCTCGCAGAAACCGGCGTCAAGGACGACACGCGATGTCATAGCAAGTGTCACGGGAGGGCCATGATCGAAACACCATTGGGTTTCACGATCGGCTCGAACTAGGCATCGCCACCGCCATCACAGGCACCAGCATCGCCGCCCGCATCGCCACCGCCATCACAGGCACCAGCATCGCCGCCCGCATCGCCGCCGCCATCACAGGCACCAGCAGCGCCGCCCGCATCGCCCCCGCCATCACA
>JAZADA010000098.1:0-7462 GCA_036124135.1 Planctomycetota bacterium
TTTAGGTGTTATCTTGGAGGGTACCGAGTAGCTGGCAAGTTTTAGGATGATAGTTGAAATGACCGACTCGATTTCGCGACGCAAATGGTTGCACTGTGCAGGGCTAAGTTACCTGTCCGGTGGTGCGCTGCAGACCTGGGGTCGGGAAGGGTTGGAAGCGAATCGCCTGCGGGGCTTTGGCCAGGCGAAATCGTGTGTGGTGATTTTCCTGTTTGGTGGTCCCGGGCAGCAGGACCTGTGGGATCTCAAGCCGCAGGCACCGGCGGAAGTACGTGGTGAATTCAAACCCATTTCAACCAATGTGCCGGGAACGCAGATCGGTGAGCACTTGCCCTTGTTGAGCAAGGTTGCGGACCGGTACACGATCGTACGCAGCATGTCGCACCGTGATTTTGAACACGGTTCGGCATCGTACACGGCGTTGACCGGTCACCCGCATCCCAAGCCGGGCACCAATACGCCGGCCAGCAAGGATGATTTTCCCACCTATGGCGCAGCCGTGGCACGCCTGAAACCGACGCCGAATCCGGTTCCCAGTGCAGCGGTCCTGGGACCGGTGATGCACCAGGGGAATCGTCCCCCGATGGCCGGTCAGAATGCCGGTTTCCTGGGAGAAGCCTTTGAGCCTTTTCGAGTTGCCAAGGACCCGAACCAGTCCGGTTTCGAGATCGATGAACTCTCGTTGCCGACAGATATTCCCAGCGGGCGCCTGGCAGATCGATACCAGTTACTGCAGTCGATGGAGCGAGAAATCCTTCAGCGGGGACTTAGTGGTAATGTCCAGGGGATGTCGGATCTCAAGCAGCGTGCTTTTGGATTACTGGGATCACGCCAGAGCCAGCAGGCCTTTGACCTTTCGATCGAAGCGGACTCCCGGCGTGATCGCTATGGTCGTCACCAGTTTGGCCAGACGATGTTACTGGCCCGTCGACTGGTGGAAGCGGAGGTACCCCTGGTGACGGTGAACTGGGCGCGTTCCAACCGCGAGGAGTGGGACACGCACGCCAAGAATTACCCCACGCTCAAGGACAAGCTATTGCCTCCCTTTGACCAGGGATTGTCGGCGTTCCTGGAAGATCTGGATCAACGTGGACTACTGGATACCACGCTGGTACTGGCACTGGGAGAATTTGGTCGCACTCCGAAGATCAACAAGGATGCCGGTCGTGACCACTGGCCGGATGTTTATTCCCTGGTGATGGCCGGTGGTGGCATCAAGCGCGGTGCCGTGATCGGTGCCAGTGACCACCAGGCAGCTTTCCCGTTACGTGACCCCATCGCTCCGTGGGACATCTCGGCCACCATGTATCACTTGCTGGGAATCACTCCCCGCACGCATGTTCACGATCGCCAGGGGCGACCGTTCCTGCTGTCGCCGGGCAAGGTCGTCAGTGACTTGCTGGTTTGATTCAGCGGGCTTATTTCAAAGTTCCTGGTCCTGGCTCGGATATTGTGGGGGACCTGTCGAGCGAAGGTGCCCTGGTGATAACCGAATTTTAATCTCCTGCCGAGGAGGACTATTCTGCCTTCCTGGAGCACTTGGCGTGGCGAAAGCCCTTATCCGAAGAGTGGCAGGGGCCGGCCATCGGTAATAGGCAAGGGCCGGTTGAGAGAATCATAGAGCATCGTATGGGGAGGAATTCCCATTGCCGTAAAGATCGTTGCATGTAGATCGTTCGGTTTACAAGCGCCGCTGTGCGGATGAGCGCCGTTACGATCAGAACTGCCATAAACCTGGCCTCCCTGGATACCTCCTCCGGCCAGCACCACGGAATACACGCCCGGGTAGTGATCGCGTCCCGCACCGCCGTTGATCTTTGGTGTGCGACCAAACTCGGTCATGATGACGACGAGCGTGTGGTCCAGGAGTCCACGATCAGCCAGGTCATCCAGCAGGGTTGCGGCGGGTCGATCAAAACTGGGTAGCATCGTGTTCTTGAGGCGATTGAAATTGTCACCATGGGTATCCCAGTGATCCCCACGAGACCCATTCAGATCCCCTGCTGCGCAACAGACCGTGACCAGCGGAACCCCGGCCTCGCTCAGGCGCCGTGCCAGGAGCATACTGCGGCCTCCGATATGGTTGCCGTAGCGTTCCAGTGTTTTGGGAGATTCGTTATCCAGGTCGAAGGCCACCTTGACTTTTGGGTTTAGCAACATGTCACTGGCCAATTGCCGAAAGTGAAGTAATTGCTTGATACCAGGTTCTGGTGGCAGAGGTATTTCCAGGTTCGAGAGAAGATGGTTGCGTCGCGTGAGACGGGTGAGATCCACTTCCTGGGAAAGGTTTAACTCGGCTGCTCCCAGGCTCCGGGAAACGCCACCGAATGGTTTTCCTCCTGGTGTCCGAATCACGATTGGATCAAATTGTTGCCCCATCCAACCCCCGTATTCACCGGCTTGCAGGGTGCCGTTGTCGACCAATGGATAGGGTAGGCGTACCGAGCGAGGCATTCCACGTGGTGCAGCTCGGAACTTGGAAATCATGGCTCCCAGGGAAGGCCAGTCTTCCGGGGTGGGTGGGATATTGGTTGCGGTGGTTGCCTGGGGTGGCGCGTGGCCGGTCATGTTCCAGTACATTCCCTTGCCATGGGCGGAACTGTTGTGATGGATCGAGCGGACGATGGCCAGTCGTTCTGTCTGCTGGGCCAGGTGGGGGATGTGTTCCGAAACCATGGTGCCGGGTGTGGCGGTTGCAATGGGTTGGAATTCTCCCCGTATTTCTCGGGGTGCCGACGGCTTGGGATCCCAGGTTTCATGGTGACTCATGCCACCCCAGCAATAGAGCACGATGCAGGATTTCGCTTTTCCCGTGTTCCCCGAGGCCAGGTAGTTTGCCGATGCTTGTTCTCGCAGGCGAAGCAACTCGGGCAACGAGAGGCCGAGTGCTGCACAGCCGTTTTGCAGGAAGCGTCTTCGTGGGAATGCGGATCTCGACATGGATATAAATTCCAGGCTTAGATGTGTGGCGCATGCATGTTATGAGCAATACTATAGGGAGTCTTCGGCATCCGTGTCAGGGTGAATTCGAGTTTTCCACCATTTGCCTTACGGCTCGAGATAGATTCTCTCCATGAAGGTCGAACTGGACGACCTTTCCCTCGCGATTTACCAGGTAGAGGGAGGGGATTGCTCTTATCTTGTAGGGTTGTCGCAGGGATCCCCGTGAAGAGTCGAGCATCATGAGTTGCCAGGGTATCTTTCGTTTTTGCTGGAAGGAGGCGACCGTTTCCTGGTGAACATCCAGGCTGATGCCGAGGATTTCGAATCCCTGTGGATGGTATTTTTCGTACAGTTTTTTCACGTGGGGCAAGGCTTCCAGGCAGGGTGGGCAGTTGGTGGCCCAGAAATCGATGAGCAGTACTTTTCCACGATAATTAGCAAGGTCCACCCGTTTGCCCGTGATATCCAGGGCCGCGATTGGAGGAGCGGGTTCATTGATCAGTTTCAGCTTGGCGATTTTGTTTTCACAGAGCTCTCGGATCTGTGGGTTGAGCGTGAAACGGCGGGCCGTGCTACCGTAGATTTCAGCAGCGACCGCGTATTGTTTCTGTAACTGGGCTGTGCCGGCAAACTGGAGGACAAAATCGATATTCTGTTCCGCGGTATAGGCGGGTTGTTCCTTCAGGTATTGCTGGAATCTCTTTTGGGCGGCCTTCATGTTTCCCTGTTGCGCTTGCCCAAGTACCACGACTTGCTGGGCCAGCTTGTTGACCGACTTGACGGTTGCAGGTCGTTGCAGGTATTGGGTGGCAAGCGGAACGGCCTGGTTCTCAAAGTGGTAATCGAGGGCTGTCCGGAAAATCCACTGGCAGGCAGCGTCGACGTCTTCTGCCGCGGGATGCTTTTCGACGTAGCGGCAGACCCGTTGAAAAGTCCCCAGCATTTCTGCATTGAGTAGCCGGGAGAAATCAGTCTCGGGTTGTTGGCCCACGACTGGGTTGACCAGTAGCATCAGCAGCCACACCGTGAACAGTGTAAGGTTGCCGAGCGATCGAGTACCAGGTTGATGATCCATGGGTTCCTGCGATTGTCAGGGTCAGGGCCGCGGCTTGCTTTCCCGGGAGTTGTCTTGCAGACTCGTAAACTCGATTAACCATTCCTTGAAATCAGCTTTCCATTCCGGCTTGATTTTGTCGGACGGTGGAAAGGATCTTAACAGGTCTTCAATCGTATTGGTGGTGAGCCCCTGGGCTCTCCACCAGTTGCTATCCGTAAAATCAGCATCGAGGAGAAGGGCTTTTTCGAGTTGTGTCCCGGTAAGGTCACAGCCTTCCAGGGTTGCGGCTTCGAGGTTCACAAGGGTCATGTCGGCCTGGCGAAAATTGCAATCCTTGAAATCTGACAGGAGCATATGGGCTTCCGTCAAATCAGCTTTTTCAAAGTTGGTCCCGTGTGCCGTGGCCTGTTCGATCATGGCTCGTTGCAGATTGGTATTGTAGAAGTTGGTTTTGTTGAGGATTGCTTTCAGCAGGTAGACCTCGATCAAGTTGCTTGACGAGACGTTAGCTTCCGTGAAATCAACCAGCTGAAAGAGGCTCAAGGACAACTCGGAATCGGGCAGGTTGGCCCCGGCCAGGCTGCTGTTCTCGAAATTTGCGTTCTGTACCTGGATACTGGGAAAGTCCAGGTCGGAGAGGTCCAGGTTTCGCAGGTTCGCGCTTCTCCATTCAATGTTTCCGGACTTGACCAACTCCATGAAGGCGGCCTTGCGCTCGGGATCGGTTGCTCCTGCGTGGCATAGTAACCAGAACTGTTGCTGCTGGCTGGTGCCTGCCATCTCCTTCACATTCCCCCCAATTTTCCACAGGCTAAAAAGAATGGCGAGTAGACAGAGGAGAGTTGCTGCTGTTGCAAGCAGGGAGCGGTGTCCCATCGGCGGGTGTTGGCCTGTCCTGGCAGGGTCAGCTTCCCTATTTTGAGTGGCATCCGTTACACTATGATTGTCTGACATCGGTTTATCGATCCGCAAAAAAGATTGACGATAGAGGGCCAGTTAACGGTTAGCTTGTTGTTTTCGAGGCAGATTTAATTTTATGCCAACTCCCGCTCCACCAAAAGATCAGCCGACTTCCGGGTCATCGGGGAGAAAGTCGCGACGGTTTGTTTTTGCCGCAATCGCTATTGTACTTGGTTTATTGCCGTTTGTGTTATTGGAAGTGACCCTGCGTACCGTGGACGTGGGCGATCCTACCGGTTATGTCGATCCCTTTGTTGGTTTTGGGGGAGCTCATCCGCTTTTTAGCCTGGCACGGGATCAGCAAACGTACGAGACGACGCGATCGCATCGGCTTTATTTTGGGACCCAGTCATTTGCGGCTAAGAAGCCCGCCGGGATGTACCGTGTCTTCTGCCTGGGTGGTTCCACGGTGCGGGGTCGACCCTACACGACGGAAACGTCTTTCAGTCGCTGGTTGCAGGTGGAACTGGAATTACGGGATCCCAGTCGCAACTACGAGGTCGTCAATTGTGGTGGCCTGTCCTATGCCAGTTACCGCCTGGCCCGGATCACGGAAGAAGTCATGGCCTATGACCCCGACTTGATCGTGGTGGCAACCGGGCACAACGAGTTCCTGGAAGATCGGACTTACCAGGATGTCAAATCACGTGCGCGTGGTAATGGGCTGGTGAAGTGGTTGTATTCGTTGAGGATGGTCACCCTGGCGAGACAACTTCGTTCGGGAGCCGACCTGGAAGAAGCCCGTGATGCCGAGAAAACGGTCATGGAAGATGAAGTCAAGGCTCGTCTCGATGACGAGAGTGGTTATGCTTCTTACCACCGGGATGACGAATGGAGCAGCCAGGTGGTCAATCATTTTGATCATTCCATGCGAGCCATGGTCCAGATATGTAGTGAACATGAGGTACCGCTGGTGCTGGTCGGATTGGGATCAAACCTGCGCGATTGTCCACCCTTTAAATCAGAATTACTGTCCACGTTAACAGATGATCAGCGCAAGGCCTGGGAGTTGGCGTTTGAGACAGCGAGTCTTCATGAAGATGATCCTCGCAAGGCACTCGAGTTCTACCGGCAAGCAGAAGCCATTGATGCAGGGCATGCCTTGCTGAGCTATCGCATGGCCCGTTGCCTGGATCGACTGGAGGAATCGAAAGAAGCCACGAAATATTACATTCGTGCCAAGGATACGGATGTCTGCCCGCTGCGGATGCTGGAGAAAACCTACCAGTCCCTGCTGGCGGTCAGCAAGGAAACAGACACGCCGTTGGTGAACGCTCGCGTTGCCCTGGAAAAGCTCACGCCGGGTGGTTTGCCAGGGTATGACCAGTACATGGATCATGTCCATCCAACGATTCGAACCCATCAGTTTATTGCCCAGTTGATCGGGGACCGCATGGAAACCCTGGGGTGGATCAAGGGAAAATCCGCGCCCACGGATGATGACCGCCGCACGGCCTACCGGAACCATTTTAATCAACTGGATAAGCGTTACCTGTTAAATGGTCGACGACGCGTGAACTGGCTGGAAAAATGGGCTCGTCGCTCATTGTTAACAGTGGAAACGAGGCCGTTTGATGCCCGGGGGCACCTGGAACTGGGAAAACGCAAGTTGTTGTTTGGCGAGGATGAGTTTGCCTGGAACGACTTTGATCGAGCCATTCTGATGGATCAACAAAACGTGGAATCCCTGCTGGGCTACGCCCAGAAATTCTTCCATGGCGGTCAGTATTACCTTTGTCGAAACCTACTCGATATCCTTCGTGACCACGAGTTGGCCAAGGCGTACTCGGCACGGATCGAACTGGCGTTGATGATCGTGGCCTTGCAGATGGGCAACGACAAGGAAGTCGTGGAGATTTACGAGGAGCAACTGGAAGCTCTCGAAAACGTGGCCAAGACCAACCCGCCGTGGTTGCGTTCGATGCCAGATGCTTTTCAGCGAGCCCGTAAATTGGTTAGTCGTGACCCGTAGGCGGTCTGCGCTGCCAGCTAGATTTTCGGCAGTTCGTATCCCTGGCGGTACTTTCGTCCCAGCATCTGGTTAGCCTCTTCATCGCCGATAAAGGTTTCCGTCTCGGGGTTGAATTCCAGTCGCCTGCCGGTGCGATAGGAAATATTTCCGAGGTGACAGAGCAGGGCTGAACGATGCCCCTCTTCGACGTCGGCGATCAGGTCTTGTTGCTGACGGTTCTTGACGCAATCCACGAAGTTCTGGTAGTGGACCGGCGTGTCTACCCATGTCTTCTGAAAGGACGGCCCCTTTTCGCCCTTGTAAAATACGCGGTAACCATCGCGATCAATCATCATGAATCCCTTGTCGCCATAGATGATATTGTCATTGTCCAGTCGATGGGACTGCATGCGGTACGGGGTGAAATCGCGTTGTTCGTACACGTACAGCAGGTCGTCGTATTCCCAGGTGACGACCATCGTGTCCGGTGTTTCCTGGGCGTCGCCTCGTGATCCAAGCTTGGCACCACTGCAGGAAACCGCGCGTGGAGA
>JAZADA010000099.1:0-7629 GCA_036124135.1 Planctomycetota bacterium
TTATTGAACTTCGCATTGATCTGGGTCTTGGATTGCATCCCCTCAGTTGGATCCGCTCCACCCTCTTCCATCTGTTCTACCATCTCCAGTTCCGCAGCTTCATCAGCATCAGGATCGGAAGTTTCAGGTGCGGCTGTTTTCTCGAACTTGCCGACCATTAACTTGTACTTGACGGCGGGAGCACCCATCTTTGTCTCTTCAGCATAAACAGCTTCAATGTTGAAAGTGCCGTCAGCTGCCGAGTCACAAGCGTAAACTCGTGACGCACCAGCGTCGGTTGCCTGGAGACGAATCCGAGCATCTGCCAACGGTTTACCATCGTAGGTAATCTTGCCTGATACCGGGTTTACATCCTCGCTCTCGGCACCACACCCAAGCGAGGAAACCATTAACGCTACTGCACCTAACCATAAAAAACTATTACGCATCGCATTCTCTCTTTCGTAAACTACGGCAAGCTGGATTCCGTGACTTCCTGAGAACCAACTACCTAAAGTAACTATCCTGGCTTTAGACCTGTTGTCTAGAACCATTCCACTACAACCTGCCAACCACAAACCCTTGAAATCCTAGCTGCCCAGACAATCAATTCAGCCCTTTACCTGAACTGAAATCAATCGTCCCACCAAGGTCTGAGTGGCACCTATTTTAACAAATCAATTCTGTCCCTTTACCCAACCAACTTGGGGCACTGAACAAACAAAACGCTCTCAACCCTTCTAACAGACTCACTCGCTCGCCTAATAATTCCACAAAACTGAATTAAAAGCTGGAATCTCTAAATGACTTAAATCAGCCAATACAATCTGTTACGCAAGACAAGACCCAAACCAGCAAAGGGAGAGAACCACAGAAAGGGCTAAAACGGCCATTCGGGGAACCAGACCTCATTGAGCTGGAAATCTCAATATAACCCCTTTGCAACCAAAAGAACAACCACTTTAGCCCAACAGGTACGTGGAAAAACACAGCCAGGCTGTGAAAAACCTGACAAATCTTGACGTTTGTAGCGGCAAATGTCCATTCCGCGATGTGCCATGGGCCTTTTGCAGCCAAACGATTTCAAAACCCACAGGTACACCCACTCATAAACCCTGCAACTGCGATCCGGCCAGCAAGCCGGACAAATACAAAATGTTCCGCCATGAAACACTCAGGATGCCATGACTTCTGCGATAGGCTCGTTGCCCTCGGCAACCAGGCGAACCGGACGACCATCGGCCGTCCTCAATTCATGGTCGGGAGCAATGCCCAGCAAGGTATAAATCGTTGCAGCTAGTTCGGCAGGTGTAACAGGACGATCTCGTGGACTTTCCCCCACGGCATCGCTCGACCCGACAATCGTCCCTCCACGAATACCCGCACCGGCCAGGGCAAGGCTAAACACACGTGGCCAATGATCGCGTCCACCGGCTGTATTCAGCTTGGGAGTCCGCCCGAACTCACCCATGACCACGACAAGCGTTTCATCCAATAAGCCACGCTCAGTCAAGTCATCCAGCAAGGCACTAACGGCCAGGTCTAGCGAGGGAATCAAGCCAACTGGTTTCTTGGCGCCGGTATAACCTTCTTTTAAACGTGTGTAGAGATTGTTGTGCGTATCCCAACCATGGTGATTAACGGTCACAAAGGAAACACCACGCTCCACCAGTCGCCGGGCCAACAGACAACTTTGACCGACCGTCCGACTTCCATAACGTTCCCTGACTCGACGAGGTTCCTGCGCCAGGTCAAAGGCCTGCTTGGCCTGGGAAGAAGTAATCAGCCGGTAAGCCTGTTCGAATTCCGGATCATTACTGCCTTCACCTCGATCCTCCACAAGTCCGCTGAAACGATCTAGATCCTGTAGGTATGACTGTCTCCGCCTCATCCGATCCGCCGTAATACCGGTATAAAAATCGAGATCACGTACACGAAAATCAGGCTTGGCAGGATCACTCCCCACGGCAAACGGCCGTATCGCCGGTGGCAGGAAACCGTGCCCGCTGATCTTGGAACCACCCACGCGAAAATCGGGGACTGCGATATGTGCCGGAAGAATCATCTCCCGGGACTGTTGTAAATAGGCTGCCACTGATCCATGAACCGGATATTCCAACACCGGTGAAGGCCGATGACCGGTCATCAAGTAATGGGTACCGAAATTATGTTCTCCCAGCGGTGAAGTCATGGAACGCACCAGGGCAACTTGCTTCATGCGCTGAGCCAGGCGAGGAAGACACTCGCTTAATACCACCCCAGGAATCGCTGTTTGAATCGGCTTCAAAGGACCACGGACTTCCAGGGGCGCCGAGGGTTTCAGGTCAAAAGTTTCCAGGTGGCTGGGCCCACCATCCAGCCAGATCAGGATGCATGACTTGGCTCTTGGAGACCGTGACGAATCTCGACCGCCAACCGCGGCCTGCAATTGGCCAATCCCCAGGCCAAACGCTGCCAACCCTCCAACCTGTAACACGTCACGTCGTGACACACCGTCACAACGTCGAGCGCGATCGCTGGAAGCGCTTTCGTGTTTTTTCATGGAATGAATCCCTGGATCACAATCGTTATCGACAAATCCAAACTACTGCTAGTGATTCGTAACAAACTCTCGACAGGCAAGTAAACTCCAGAACAAGTCCTCGAACCATTGCTGACGTCCGGCAACCACGGCAGACTGTTTCCACTGCCGTTGCCAGTGTTCCTCTTCCAGGTTCGTTGGATCACGACTGAAACAAGTACGATACAACTGAGTCACGATCTCTTCCCGGGACAACCTGGATTTCAGCAACTGGTTCAGGTAGCCATGTTCATGGCAGATTTTCCCGTTGATCAAGGCGCCATTCACAAGGTGCAACTTCCGGGTCAAACCTCCTGTCACCGCTGTCGGCGTTCCCTCTTCGCAACTTTCTTCCCGCGAGCACCGGCCCAGGATATCGAGTTGCGGAGACGGAATGCGAGAATCAAAAAGCGTGACTGCTCGCGTTCCCAATGGCAAATCTGCATAACGTTGAGGAACTCCCGTCACATCAACCAGGGCATCCAGCAAGACCTCGGGGTCAAGAGGCCGTACCAGGGCATGGGAATAAAACCGGTCATCGGCCTGGTTCGCCGGCACGGCGCGGGCGCTGCGTGCATAAGCCTCGCTACTGACGATGGCACGAACCATGTAACGCCACGAATAACCATGCTGGCGAAATTCAGTTCCCAGCGCATCCAGCAAGGCCGGATGCGTAGCAGGATTGGTAGATCGCATATCATTGACCGGGTCCACCAGGCCACGACCCATGAGTTTCTTCCACAAACGATTCACCATCGATCGTGCAAAATAGGGATTCTCCGGGGCCACCAGCCAGTCTGCGAACGCCTCCCGTCCGGCCTGGACGGTTGGTAAAAAACGCGTTCCCGGAATCCGTGGCCTGGCAGCCTCGCCTGTCCTCGGATGGGTCACCTCCGCCCCTGCCTGGAACGACACCATCCGCCCCACCTGGAGCGGAGCAATAATCGCTGCCAGGCCATGGTAATCATCCTGGGTCCAACGATCCAGCGGATGATCATGGCAATTTGCACATCGAAGACGAACTCCCATGAATAAATCGCTCACCAATTCAGCGCGTGCACGTGGATCTGCAGCTGCCCGAAAGAAGTTCGCAGGACCACTTTGATGAGAGTCCCCGGTAGCCGTTAACATCTCTCGAACCATCTCTGCATAGGACGTCTCATCCTGGATTCGACGATGCAGCCACTCATGATACTTCCTGGCCCCGACACTATCCTTCGGCTGGGAACGGATTCTCAGCAACCTGGAAAAATACAATGTCCAGTAATCGGTAGCCTGTGGTGACTTGAGCAACCGGTCGATTAACAAGTCGCGTTTTACTGAGCTCTTATCGGCCAGGTAGCTGCGGGCTTGCTCCCGAGTCGGCAAACGACCTGTCAAATCAAGGTACAACCTTCTCACGAACGTCGCATCGTCCGCGGGCGGCGAAACCGGTAACTGCAGTTGTTCCAGCATCGCATGTACATGCTGATCAATGAAACTCTCTCCTCGCGCAGATGCCGATGGAACCAACTCGTCCGAGAGAGGTACCGTGAATTGCAGCGGTAACACGCGATCCAGATACCGCGCAACCACGACATGTCGGCCGCGCCGCGACAACGTAGCCCGTGCTGTCACGGTATCAACCTGGACAGCAGATTCATCCTCCGGAGTAAAGACCGTCCAGCCGGTAACATCAACTTGTTGACCATCCGCAAACGTCGCCCAGGCACGAATCTTCACCTGTTCGCCAGTTTTAATGGCCAGGTAACTTGAAGGCTGCACATGAAACCGAACCAACTGCCGGGGAGAACCACGAATAGCTCCCTGCTCAATCCAATGCAGCAAGCGTTTGGCCGCTGCCTGTTCCGGGTCCAGGCGATACCCCCCACCGTGATCAAGGAGACCGGTCGGTTTCAATAACAACAGGCTGGCTGCCGGATTCGACAGGTTTACGCGGCGACCACCTCGTTGCTGAACAATCGCCTGGTAGTCCGCTTCCGGGTTACTTCCGTAGAGCGACAGATGGAAACCACCTCGACCCGCTGCCGCTCCATGACAGGCACCCGCATTGCACCCGGCCTTCGTCAAAACAGGCGCTACCTGGGTGTCAAAATCCAGGGTTGGCGTTGGCGCAGCTCCCACGAGTACTGCCAGGTAAACGGTGTAACAATTCAACAATCAATCACTCCATGAAACCTTCGCCTAGTCCGCTACCAATCTTGATCCTCAACAAGCCCCTACACGATAACCACGCTGCATCCGTGAACGGCTGCCTAGCGATCTGTCGGCAACTTACGCTTGCCAGTTTCACTGGACTCTTCCGGTTCACCAGGTGGCTTCTTGCTCGGTTCCGGATACTGCGTAGACCATTTTTTCAAGTAACGTTGAGCAGTCTCGGTACCGTAGTTTTTCAACTTGCCTGCTTGCATAATTCGTCGAGCAGCACGCCCCGCTTGCTGACCAAGATCCGGATGTTTCACAAAGTATTTCTCTGCCGCCTGGGCCGCACGTTCCACTTCCTCGACGGAAGCTCCCTTGCGAATAACCGGACCCAGAAGTGAACGTAGATCCATCGGTGCTTTCGACGCCCCAGCTGCCGGGCGAGTTCCCGGTTTCCTGTCAGCGCGACGCCTCGGACTCAAGTCTGCCAATGCAGGCGTCTTGCCTCCAATGACTTTCGACACGGGCTTGAGAATCTTTACGGCATCCGCCTGCAAGCTTGGTGAAACCAAGGCAACATTACTGACGACCTTGTGATCCTTGGCAAATACGATGGTCAACGTGACCTTGCGATTCAACCCATAGGATCCGGGACCCTCCTTACCGTCCAGGGAAATCGTCACGGGATTTTTCTTCGGCAACGCGTGCTGAGCGCGTTTAAGCCGGCCTTCCAATGCCGTCAGGTCATCACCCAGGAAAATCAAGCTGCCATAAAGCTCTTTCGGGTACTGTTCCGCGTAGCGCATCAAGGCCTGCGTGAGGCTGTTTCCAGGACGTGTTAACTGATGCACAAAAATAAATAACGTCGGTCGGGTGCCGGCTTCCTTCAGCGGGTTGAATTCCTTGCCAGCCAATTCACCAAACACGCCACGCACCTTGAAGTCTGCCAGTTTTTCACCAGGCTGCGGACCTGAAAATACCTGCGGATCCTCGCCCTGGCTGATCCCCGCAGAAAGACAGATCGCAATTGACAAGCAACAAGCCTGGGTTTTGCCTAACCATGTTTGTGTCATCATCAAAGCAACTCCTCGAAAATTCGAAATCCAGTCCCCCAGGAAGAACCTTAACTATTGATCTCTTGCATCTTACCAACAAACAACCGAACTGAAAGTTCCGATCACGAAGCAAGGAAATACGGTTGAACCCTGGAAAACAAGCACTTGCAGTAATCCACTCCATCCTCGGCTGCACTCTTTTCTCATTTTTATCTTTTTTTTCCTGCCCTTGGACCAAACGTGTCACAGACCCCTCGATACTCATTAACAAGAGACAGGGGAAAGGTATCCAAAACTTACCCCTGCGAAACGATCGAGAATTTCCCGTCACCCCTTGGAGGAGAAAAATCATGGCCAAGTATTACATCGAATCCGGACAACTCAAGCGAATCATCGAAGCCAGTGGGCCCATTTCAGCAGCTGCCATTGCACTGGAACGTGCCCGTGAACAGGATCTTGAATTGGCCCGGGTACTAACCATTAACGAACGTGGTTTTGTTCGTGAACGACCGCATACCGAGCGATATACGACTGACCTGGTCCTGGAAACAGGTACCTTACTCACCCTGCTCTGGGAGCAGGCACTTGAATAACTGGCTCCTAAAACGCGTCGATTTGCGAGCTGTGGCTGACTCCGAAGTCCGCATGATTCCAGTATACTAAACCAATCGATGGTTTATTTTATTCCCGATTGGATAATGACTGTCATGCTTTATCCCTGCCTGTCACAGCTCGCAAACCGAGCTCTTAATGAACGACTGGGAACGAATCATACCGTTCGCTAAATCCCAATAAGAGCATCTTTCCATGACTGATCAACCTCTCCGATTGCTGGTACTTGGCGCACATCCGGATGACGCAGAGTTTCATTCAGGCGGCCTGGCGACAATCTATGCACAGCGCGGGCACGTGGTGAAAATGGTCTCCGTTACCAACGGGGCAGCTGGTCACCACCAATTACCAGCTATCGAACTGGCTCAACGCAGGAGCAAGGAAGCAGAAGCTGCCGGCAATGTCATCGGCGCTCGTTATGATGTCTGGAGTTTTCCCGATGGTCAGTTGCAACCAACGCTGGAGGTTCGGGAGGCTATCATCCGCGAGATTCGCACCTTCGCGCCTGATCTTGTCGTGACCCATCGAACCTGTGACTACCACCCGGATCATCGTGCCGTCGGACAGGCAGTGCAGGATGCATCCTACCTTGTAACCGTTCCACTGGTCGTTCCCGAAGTACCGATACTGGATAAGGATCCTGTTGTCGCCTATATGACGGATCCTTTTACCAAGCCGACTGCCCTGGAAGCTCATGCCGTTATCGATATCGATCCTTACCTGGAGACCATCGTCCAGATGTTATCCCAGCACGTTTCCCAGGTATTCGAATTCCTTCCGTACAACAAGGGAAGCTTTGATTCGGTACCGACGGATCCTGAAGCACGTCTGCCATGGCTCCAGGAAACGTTTCAACAGTACATTGCGTGGCGCAGTGACAAACATCGCGGAGCGCTGATTGCTGCTTACGGAGAGACTCGTGGCAACCAGGTGCGCTGCATGGAAGCGTACGAGATCAGCGAATATGCCAGTTCCCTGGACGAGGAACAAAAGAGCCGACTGTTCCCAACGTCGACTGTTCCCAACAGAGAGTAATGAGAACCAGGCCAGGCCTAGCGTTCCTGGGCCGGCGGTAGGTGCCGCACCACGAACAGCACTTCACACTGCATCGTCGCGCCACCATCTCCAGGAAGCAGGGCGGGTTGCTTGGGTTTCGGAGTTACTGGTGCCTTATCCGGCAAGGGAACCGGATCTACTTTCAGCACGGCAGTGGTTCCCAGGGGACGGGCAATACGACTAAGCAACACAAGGTCGGTTAGCAAGCGACCAGCGCGGGCCTTG
>JAZADA010000100.1:0-9311 GCA_036124135.1 Planctomycetota bacterium
AATCCCACTTCAAACAAGTCCGCAATAATGTCCGAAGAAGCAGCCTGTAATTGTTGAACCTGTTGATCGTCATGACGTTCACAGGCATCAAGCAATTGATGATAAAGCGGAGCCATGAAGTTATAGGTCGTGCCGATCGCACCCCGAACCCCGTACATCCAACCACCAGCCAAGACGGCATCATGGCCGAACAGCACATCAAAATAGCCATCCTCTACCTGCATGCATCGCTGCATCTGTAAGAAATCCGAATTCGTGTATTTCAAACCGCGCAACGTGGGTATCTGCTCACGCCCCTGTTCCAGCAACTCCACCATCGGCAAATGGACCCCGGTCATCGAGGGAATATCGTAATAATAAAGGGGAGTCTGGGGAGCAGCCTGTCCAATTTCCTGTAATACGGCCAGTAACGCCTCCACGCACTCCGGCTTAAAGAAGAACGGAGACATGGAAGCAATTGCAGCGGCACCAGATTGCTCCGCATGCGATGCCATCATCCGGGCCTCCGGCAAGGCATTGGCACCTACATGAACAACGATCTTGAAGTCCGCACCTCGCGTCACCTCGCTCCAGCGAGCAGCCACGTCCATGCGTTCCTGGCAGGAAAACGAATGACATTCACCACTGGTACCACCCACGAAAACGCCACTCACTCCATCCGCGATCAGATGCTCGGCCAGGGGTTCAATGAGATCAAGAGCGACCTCACCATGATCCTGGGTTGGTGTGGGTACAGCAGCAATCAGGCCAGTTAGACGATCACTCACGATTCCATCCTTACCTGGGTTTACGCGTTCTTAACGATTCCGTGACCGGCTGTTCATCAAGATCCGGCAAGCGGGCTTCCAACGCCGAGAGTTTTTCATCCAGCCGACTAAACTGGCGCGCGATCCGATCCAGTTGCTGGTCTCGCAACCTGAACTTCTCTGCCAACTGCTGTGGATCAATGGAATGACTCATCACTGCACCTGCCGTCCGGGTTTCAACTGTGGCTGCCGAGAAAATTCTGCGACCTGGCCATGAAATATCATTCTACCTGCCTCGAAGCGTCCCGTCATCGGGGGGGGGAACTCAGCCCCTGGACACCCCGGAACCTTCGCTTCTCCGGGTAAGGCACTATTTTTCAGCCCTACCCGTTGTCCCCGTCCGTCCCCTTTTTCCGCTACCATAAGACCTTCTGAACCCGCGACATCACGACCTTCACTTCCCTTCAAACGAGCAAACGAAATCATGACTCGACAGGTTCTCGTAACCGGTGGCACAGGTGGGATTGGGCGAGCCATTGCCGATGCCTTCGCCGTCGCAGGAAACCAGGTATTGGCCACGGGTATCGAGACCGACCTGCCGACCGGTCATGACAACCTGGAATTCGCTCACCTTGATCTACAACAACCAGACGCCATACAACAACTGGCCGAATCCCTCGACCAACTGGATGTACTGGTTAACTGTGCAGGAATCATCCTGCGAAACAAGCAGGAGTTTTCGCTGGCTGGATTCCAGCAGGTGGTCGATATCAACCTGACCGGTACCATGCGCATGTGCACGGCCTGCTTTCCGTTGTTGCAACAGCAGGGTGGATGTGTCCTGAACATCGCTTCGATGCTCAGTTACTTTGGTAGTGGGCATGCTCCCGGTTACAGTTCCAGCAAGGGCGGCGTTGTCCAGCTAACGCGATCCCTGGCCATTGCCTGGGCACCTGACCAGGTACGGGTTAATGCACTGGCACCAGGCTGGATCGAAACAGAACTCACCCGGCCGCTTCATGAAGATCCGGAGCGCAGCCAGCAGATCCTGCAACGCACTCCCCTGGGGCGCTGGGGTGAACCTGGTGATGTCGCCGATGCTGCTGTCTTTCTCTGTTCGCCAGGGGCGCGTTTTATTACCGGCGCCGTGCTGCCCGTCGACGGCGGATATGCGATCACCTAAAGTAGAGAGATGATCCCCGTGATCATGTCCGCTTCACATCACTGCTGAACGAGACCACCCATGAACGATACCCCATCACCCTTTCCGCAGCTCCCACATGCCACTGCTGACCTGGTCACCCAGGCTATTCCGGACGATGAACGATTGTGGGTTCCCCAGGCAGACAACGTTTGGTTTCGACCGCTGCTGCTCAACCGGGTCAACGGGGAATGGGTGAATCTGCTGCGGGTCCGCAAGGCTGGAATCCTGAGTCGACATCGTCACCCTGCCCCGGTTCACGGATACGTTATCCGGGGATCCTGGAGGTACCTGGAACACGACTGGGTCGCACACCCGGGCAGCTACGTCTTTGAACCCCCCGGCGATGTCCACACCCTGGTCAACGACACCGGAACCGAGGAAATGATTACCCTGTTCCACATCAGTGGAGCGCTCATCTACCTGGACGAAAACGGACAGACCTGCGGTTATGATGATGTCCACACCAAGATCGCCATGTGCCAGGAACATTTTGAAGCCGTCGGCCTGGGCGCGGATTACGTCACCCAGTTCATTCGTTGAGTAACGCTGCCCTCGACGGATCTTATTCCGCCAATCGTTCCAGCAACGCCTGGATTGAGTCGGCACCGTTGCCTTCACGAAACGGGGTCGATTCACTGCCACCTTCCGAACCCGCGCTACCCCGACCACCACCGCCACGGCGAGAAGGAAGACTCACGGCCGATGCCTTGGCCTGCTGGGAGTCATCCAGCAATCCCAACAGGGCATCATGTCCAGCCTGGGCCTGCTCGTCCGAGAGACTCTCGGCGGACTCGATTTCCTTGAGCAGGGCATGCATGTCTCGCGACTGATCTGCTGTCAACGTGATCGCAATATCTCCTGTCAACAGCTCCAGCTTTCGCACCAGCATGGCCAGCTGTAACCTGGCCGGCAACTGGCGACCACTGCCACCACGGCTACCACGCCCACCACCGCCTCGACCACCTTCACCTGGACCGGGGCCATCGATTCCCCCGTTTTCCGCACCCGCCTGGTCAGGGTCCTCATCTGACAACCGGACGATCGTCGGCAGCTCCAGTTTCTCCACGACTTCGTAGCCCAGCAAGTAACATGCGCTGAGCGCACCTGCTGCCCCCAGCAACAACCCGAGGAAACTGGATGCCAGCCAGATTGACACTGTTTTGTCATTTTTCTGGCAATGGTTAATGACGACACCTGTCAACATTGCCAGCAAGGCAATCGTCAGGATATAGATACTGATCCCGTCAGGATTTACCATCGCTTACACTCCGTTTCATTTCGCATCACGGGCAATGTCATATTTCCAGCGCCACCGCAACTCCCTGGATCGTGGCCGCAATGCGGACCACATCATTGATCTGGGATTCGTTGTACGACTCCTTGAGGAGATTTTCCTCGTGCGACTGCAAGCAGGCTTCACAACCGGCCAGGGCCGCACAGGCCAACGAGGACAATTCAAACTGACTCCGGGACGTTGCCGGCGACATCATACGATTCATTCGCAGACCAGCCCTGAGTTGACCATAAACTTCTTTGCCAATCATGTGGCGAAATCGAAAATAAGTGGTATTCATGGCCATCAGGGAAGCCGCGGCCTGGGCATCTTCCACGCCAGCATCACCCAGAACAGGCTGGGCATCTGCCAGGACCGCTTCACACAAACTCGCGTTACGGACGAAATAACTGGAAGTCAACGCAACGGACCAAACTTCCTCTGGACTGAGATGATCGCTCTCGAGTACCGACGCCAGGTTAAGCCTGAGATCGTTTGCCGTATCCGGAATCCGCTCACACAGCTGGTTAATGTGGTCCATCAGGGTCATTCCTTTTGGCCAGGTCGTGACAACTCATGAAACCCTACTCAAACCTATAGATACCGGCCTTTTTTCCCCATTTGCAGGGGCACCATTCGTCGAATTGAATCGCATCTGGCACACGGCCCGACGCTGAATCGCCAGTGTACCATATCCCCAACCAGCCATTGAGGGGGGGGATCTGGGAGAACCGGCTCACTGGCAGCAGACTCAATCGCTGCTGATTCCTGTCGTCGTTTGGCGCACGGGTGAGATTGTTCCCGGGCGGTAGAAACAAGCTAACATGGCCGGCAGGATCAACAGGTCTCCCAGCAAGGCGGAGAAAATAGCCACGCAGGAAAGGCTGACAAACATCCGGATGTGTGGCAAATCACTGGCCAGTGCACTGCCAAAACCAACCAGGAGAATGAGCGTACTGGTCAGCAAGGCAGCCCCTACAGCGACAAAGGTGCGACGCAAGGCCGCATCCACGTCCTGGTCAATTGCCAACTCCCGTCGAAATCGACTGATAAAATGGATCGTATCATCGACGGCGATCCCCAGGCACACGGTAAAGACCAGCACACTGGCCAACTGCAATGGTTCACCACTGACCACGATAACCGTGGCTGTAATTAACAGTGGCAGCATGTTAGGCAGCAAGCAGATAAGGCCGATTCGCAACGAACGGTAAACGACCACCAGGACCACCAAGATCACGATCGTTGCCAATCCCAGGCTCTGGCCCAGGTCGATCAGCATCTGGGAAATATTCTCAGATGCCACCACGCTGGAGCCCGTCAACAACAGCTTGAACCCTTGCAGACCTGGCAGTGCATTCAGCTCCTGCAATCGTTGCTGTAACTGGCGCAGCATCACCGTTTGGTAGGCAATTCCTTTATCCTGCAGTCGTGCTGTCACCAGGAGCCGGTTTAAATCCGTACGAATCCAGCTGCCTCGCACGCTGGCCGGAATGAATTCGAGTCGCGACACCGGCAACAGGTCGACGAAATTTCGAATCGACGTTGGATAACTCAATTCCGGTACCGCCGCCATCGCGGCATGAACTTCATCCAGGGCCGCACGTACTTCCGGTGCATTCCACTCCAACTCTGCCGGCCATTGCAAGACAACCGACATGGTCATGATCCCGCCAAAATATCGATCCACGTCCTGCAGGACGCGGGCCGACTCCGAGTTCGCCGGCATATTTTCAGACAGGTGACTGTCCGGCTGAATACGCATCGCAAATCCGGAAAGGCAGATCGCGGCCAGGATCCCCATGATCGTGATCATCCAACGCCATTGCAGGACCAGCTCAATCATCGGCTCCGCGATCCTCGTCCAGGGACTGCCCCCCTTCCCTGCCGGCCGGACCGGAGCGGCCTTTACCAGGCCCGTTCCACACAATAATGGGACCAGCGTCATGACCGACGCACAGACCATGATTGCACCCACGGCACATACGATCCCGAAACGCGCGATAATCTCCAGGTGGCTGGTCGCCAGCGAACTGAAACCAATGGCCGTGGTTAGCGAGGTAAGTCCACAGGCAACTCCCAGGTAACGAATCGTGTTCGTCGAGGCTTCCCGGGCCGAATGCCCCACGCTGCGCTGGTGTCGAAACTCAAACATCATGTGGATCGCATCTGTCAATCCAATGACTCCGACCAGGGTTGGTAAGACCGTGGTGATCACGGTGATCTTTTCGCCTACCAGGCCCATCACTCCCACGATCCAGAGAACTCCCGTGATCGATGCCAGGAAAATCACCAGCGACGGCGTAAACTGGCGGAATATTAACATCGCCATCGTGAATGCCATGGCGGCTCCCAGCCAGAGAAGAGTCGGATAATCCTGCTGGATCGCCGTGAATACATCGACTCGAATCGAGGGCAGTCCGGTCATCCGGACCTTCAATACCGACTGTTGATTCACCTGGTCCATGACCCGGCGAATATCACGGACCATGGGCTGCAAATCCTGGATCGTTAATTCATCTCCCGCCAATCGCACGATCATCAGGGTCCGACGACCATCGGTGGTCAGTAACCGCCCGGCTACCAGCGGATGGGCTACTGCTTCGCGACGCACCTGCCTGGCTTGCTGCAGCGTTATCTCGCCGGTAGGCAGCAAGCGATGAGGCCAGGGAGTTGCCACCAGCAGGCGGGCATCAGCAATCCCGATGATCTCCTCGATACCTGGCACCTCGTCCAGTTTCTCGACCAGTTCATGCAAGGCCCGGATGGAACGAGGCACGAAAAGATCCTCGTTTTCAACCAGCAACATGCAGTTCAGTTCGTCGGTACCAAACTGCTGGAAAACGCGTTCCAGTTCCTGGAACGACTCATCCTCCGTTCGAAATACTCCCCGGGGCTGATCCTCGAAACCCAGTCGACCGGTTCCGATCACGCAGATGCCCGAGAACAAGACCAGCAGCACGGCCAGCCCAATCCGACGACGATCCAGGAAATTCGCGAACCTGTCCACTCTTTACCACCGTCTCACGTAACGCACCAGAGATCGATACGATTTCCCAAAGGACTTGCCCACCACGGCACTGTTCCCGAGCAACGCCTTCATTCGGGAGCAGACGTCTTCTCGAACAAGGGTGCCACACGCGGGCCCTGGATCTCCAGGATCCGGGAGACGTCATCGGGCAGCAGGTAACCTTCCTGAACCATTTTGTCACAGTACTTCTTCATCTGACCGAGATAATCCTCCACCGATTGATAACGCTCCCGGACAGCAGGGCGAGGATCCCCGGCAGCCATCCGTTCGGCCCGGTTACGGGCAAAGGGAATGTAACTTCCCCGCAGACTGGCCAGGTTACCAGCCGCACTTGTATCGTTACGAATCAAATTCCAGCCCGTGTAACTGGCAATCGGTACCTGAACCTCTGGAGGATTCAGACAACCTCGCTCATTCCCGTCTGCGCTGGAGCGCGGGACCAGGACTGTATAGTGCGCTAGTGGAACCGGCGGTTCCGAGTCCACGATCCGATGATCTTTCCAACGCGAACCCATTTTCCAGAGCGACGGTTGCTGGTAAACCCGGGGAAACATGACCCCGGGCAACCTGGGGAATCCCGTGGCTTGCTGCGTGGGGGTCACCAGGTTCCCCGAGGCAATCGTTGGGTAAACGCTCGCAGGAGGTTCCATATCAGCGACTACCCAGCGGTCCAGTCGCAATAGCAACGCTCGCATGAAGTATCGGAAGTCTCCCGGGTTATGCAGGTTTGCAGTCCCGGACTTGCTGGGAGGAAATGGTGACGGACCATGCTGGGTCCCGCCAAAAATATAGATCCGCACGTTATCGGGAACCGGGATATCTGTTTTTCCAAGCGTATCCGTATGCACCAGGCTGGCACTACGATGCCAGTACTCCGAACTGGACTGCGTGTGAAAAATATAAGGCATTACCTCGGCGCGACATCGTTTCAAAATGCCGTCCTGCTGCCCCGACAATGAATCCTCCTGGAACTCGTAGGCAAAGGGAAAGCGATCCGAGGGATAATCATGCTGACGAAACTGGGTATTGTAAGCAGTGGGCTGGCAGAAGCGGTAATTAAAGGAACCCAGGCCAGCTCCCGACACGTGGGGAATCACCCCACTAAAGGCCTGCCGCCCCTGTTCATCCTCGTTGAGACCCCAGTAAACCAATTCCCTGAGGAAACGCCCACTTTGGGAAACACCAAACCCATAGGTACGCTGGATGACAGGTTTCCCCTTTTGCAACAGCGGGTTTTCTTTCCCATCACCGTATCGTAAAGCGGACATCAAATCCCGTACACTGGTCAGCCCGGTCCCCATCACGAGCGGGTTCCTGGCCTGGTAAATCAGCTCGTACAGTTCTCCTGGAAGAAAACCTTCTTCCAGGGTCACGGTCATTTTCGACATGCGAACATCTTCCGTGGATGGTTCCCGCATGGCCGTCCATTTCTCACGAGCGACCGGTATCCGTGGATCCCCCGGTTTCTGGCGGTGAGTCAGGGTGGCTGCCGGCATGGCCTCATTCATCGGCTCATACGTACCGTGTCCGCTGCCATTCACCTGCAGGGACGTCGCCTTGGTGTCGGTATACAACTCGTACCGCACGGGGCCTGTCAATGGCTTGTCGCTATGCGACGTGGTTGGCGGACGCAGTCGCAAACGCCCACTACCGGGAACCAGTTCACCGATCCAACCGCTCCACACGACGACAATTCCCTGCCGCATCAGGAATCCATCACCCGCGTGCGCGGCTGTTGCAGGGTCATTCCGGTTAGAGCGGGTACCAAAATTAAAGAAACCAAGGGCCAACTTATTACCACGGTTATTCACATCATAGAGAAGTGCTCCCGAGGCCTTCTCCAGATCTCGGGGAACCAGCATCGAAAGATCGGCCGAGTAACGGACCAGGCCGTCCTTCCCACGTGGCGCGTACTTGAGATCCGTAACATTCCTGTTCTGTTGAGCCGTCGGATCCAACGTGAAATGGACCGTCCCTTCCAGCCGATCATAAACTCCCACATCGCCAAAAACCTGGCCACCTGCAAAAGGCACTCGGGACTTGATTTCGAACCGCTCCACTTCTGCTCGAAGGCCTCCTGCTAATCCCAATCCAAGGGCACATGCAATCGTCACTCGGCGCAAATCCATGGTTTCTCCCTGTCTTGATCAGGCACTACCGGCAATCGGCCAGGGCCCATAAAAGGTGTAGTAATTCTCTTCCCGGATAACACGCTGCAGGTAGAGTCCCAGTTCCCGCAGGTGATAATCACCCCACATGCAAGCCTCACCGTTAGGTATCGACGACCCCTCGGAAACATGATCCCAGGCCCGAGGACGATGATAAATCGTATGCAACAACAAGCCCTGGTGACTCTCATCTCGACTGAGATATGTCTCCTCCAGCAACCGTTCGGCAACCGTCAACCCGGCCTGCCAGTAACGCTCACCCGCATCCTGCTGACCCTGTTGTTGAAGGTACCGCCCCAGCCGCAATAACCCCTGCGCTCCAATGGCTGCCGCCGAACTGTCCACCGGCTCATGTTCGTTCCATGGATCTGCAGGCGTTTCCAGGTAATCCCCCAGTTGAGCCAGTCCCGGTGCCCCGGTATCCCAGTAGGGTATCCCGTCAAGTGGCGTATTCTCAATGTAGAAATCGCAACTCGCCTGGGCCGCTGCCAGCATCCAGTCCACGACTTGCTGGCGACCCCCCCACGGCTCTAACTGATCATCTGCAACGGTCTCCAGGAATTCCAGTTGCTCAGGGTATCCCAGCATGATCCAGGCCAACCCTCGAGTCCAGGTGCTGAATGCCGAGTACCCCTGCTGGGTACTGGGACAACGATAACGTCCATCGTTGCAATTAAAAATACTCTCGTGGGCAACCCGTCCTCGCACATCGTAGATATCACGATCTTCGCCATAGTAAACGTTGTACTGCGCCGTCACGTGAGCATGCTGGAGCAATCGGTCTAACAGGCTGACATGGATATCATTCTCTACCAGCAACTCGTGGCCCAACAGATGAGCCATGGCCAGGGATCGCAGGGATCGAATGGTATCACAGAAGAGGGAATGC
>JAZADA010000101.1:0-2676 GCA_036124135.1 Planctomycetota bacterium
GATGAATTTGAACGGGCACAGAAGGGCGCCCTGGCCCTGTTAACCTCGAACCAGATTCGAGATGCATTCGACATCGAGAAGGTTCCCGGTGACCTGCGAGATCGATACGGTCGAACGTTGTTTGGGAATAGCGCGTTGATTGCCAGGCAACTGGTGGAACGGGGCACAAAATTCGTGAATGTAACGTGGGATATCTTCTGGACAAGACCCGGAAAGCTGGATGGCTCGGGGTGGGATACGCATCAGCGTAATTTTGGAATCCTCAAGGATGTGCTGTTACCCAACTATGACCAGACGTTCTCTGGCTTGATGTGGGATTTGTCGTCCCGCGGATTGCTCGACGAAACCCTGGTCGTCGTGATGAGTGACATGGGACGGACGCCGAAGATTAACAAGAATGCCGGACGCGATCACTGGACGTTTTGCTACTCGGTACTTTTTGCCGGAGCAGGAATCCAGGGTGGGGCTGTCTACGGTGAGTCGGATGAGCAGGCTGCGTACGTGAAAGACAAGCCCGTCTCGCCTGCAGATATTTGTGCCACTATTTATGAGTGCCTGGGAATCGACCCGGAAATGCATGTCCCGGACTCCACGGGGCAACCGGTTAAGGTAGCCCTGGGTGGGAAACCAATCCGTGAAATACTGACCTAGTGACACGGAAACGATGCGGTGTCGATTAACCGGGTGTAAAGAAGCAGGTATTGTCGTATAAGGTGCTTTCATGCAGGATCAGACCAGCAGGCCCAGGCGTCAAACCGCAGGTGTGAAGTACATCCTGCTCGCGGTAGTCGGACTGGGAATGGGGTCGGCTATCTTGGGCGAAGAGGCGTGTGCCCAGTCATCACGTAACACCAAGACGCCTGAACAACCGCTGAAACTGGTGGTGAGGCCAATCCGTATCGAGTTAGTGGGAGCGAGAGCCGCTCGCCAGGTGCTCGTTACCGGGATTTATCCAGGCGGTCTTGAGCGGGATCTGACCCACCAGGCAAAATGGGAAGCAGGAACCAGTCACTGCAGCGTCGATGACCGTGGACTGGTGGTGGCCCGGGACGATGGCCGGGGCCAGGTATTGGTACAGCTCGGTTCCTTGCGACAAGTCGTCGAGGTCGAGGTGCGTGGAACCCAGGTGAAATCCCCGGTCAGTTTTACACGTGAAATTGTTCCAGTTCTCAGCTCTGCGGGCTGCAGCGATATCCGGTGTCATGGTGCACCCAGTGGCAAGGGAGGCTTTCGTCTCAGCCTGTGGGGATCCGATCACGAGTTTGATTACCTGCAACTTGTGAGAGACGCCTTTGGCCGACGTACCAACGCGATCGACCCGGATGAATCATTACTCTTGAAAAAACCATTGACGCGAATGCCACATGTGGGTGGGCGTCGATTTGAAGCAGATAGTCATGCAGCAAAGTTGCTGCGTCGTTGGCAGGAGCAGGGATTGACGCAAGACAAGAATGCGGTGGCCCTGTCCCGCCTGGAGGTCACGCCATCTCGTCGTGTTTTGCGAGCCCCGGCACGAGATCAGCAGTTGGCGGTCAGAGCGACCTACGCGGATGGATCGACCGAGGATGTGACGCGATTGGCCAGTTATTCTACCAGTGATGTGGCTGTAGCACGGGTAGATCGCAGTGGGCATGTTGAATTTCAACGACAAGGGGAGGTGGCTGTACTTTGTCGCTACATGGGGCAGATGGTGTCCATGCGGCTGGTTCATGTTGCGGAGGCAGTGGCTGGGTTCCAGTGGCCGGATGTGCGGCCGAGCAACTTCGTGGACCAGCACGTGTATACAAAGCTCAAGATGTTGAACATCGCACCGTCCAATAAAAGCTCGGATGACGCCTTTGTACGACGAATTTACCTGGACCTCTGTGGGATCCTTCCCACGCCCCAGGAAGCTTCGGTGTTTCGCGCCTCGACGCAAACGGATAAGCGAGAACGGCTGGTCGATGAACTTCTGCAGCGAGATGAATTTGCTGATTTCTGGACAAAGAAGTGGATGGATGTGCTGCGAGTCAGCCGCGATTCGATCCAGCTCAAGGGAGCCAAGGTCTTCCAGTCATGGATGCGAGAACAGGTCCAGCGGGACCGTCCTCTTTCAGACGTGATGCGAGAGTTGCTTACCTCCCAGGGGGAATCACACAAGGATCCGGAGGCAAACTATTTCTGCGTTGCCCCGATGCCCCGTAAGGTCGTCGATGTGGATTACCTTCAAAAAGATCTGGCCGAGTCCACTGCTCAATTGTTTCTGGGGATTCGATTGCAGTGCGCCCAGTGCCATAATCATCCGTTCGAGCGTTGGACCCAGGACGATTACCTTGGGTTGGCTGCTTTCTTTTCGCAGGTAACGCGAAATCGAATGGGCAAGGAAGGACCCAGTGGCCGCGCGGATCGGCGCCAGATCGCCGTCAAAATGGACACGGGGAAAATGCGTCTGGCGGATGCTGCCAATCAGCATGTGTTGCCCCATTTCCCCGGGGAGGCCGCCCCGGAAATCGACAAGGGTACGGATCTGCGTGGGGTGCTGGCTGATTGGTTGGTTGAATCGGATAACCCGTACTTTGCCAGGTCTATTGTGAATCGAGTCTGGTTTCACCTGCACGGTAGAGGGATCGTGGAACCAGTCGATGATTTTCGCGACTCCAATCCCACGGCGAATGACCCCTTGCTGGAAGCATTGGC
>JAZADA010000102.1:0-3145 GCA_036124135.1 Planctomycetota bacterium
GCAGTTGGTAGTCGTGGAGCACGTTCCGTAGCGCGTCTCCCGACTCGAACAGGCCCGTGCACTGGATAATGACGAGTGGTCGTGATCCTCCCAGGTGGAGTCCGGCGGCCACGGCCCAGGCCTCTCCCTCGCGACAGACGCTGACCAGTTGGATGGCCTTGCTATCCAGGAGTGCGGATTCCCAGAGTCCCAGTGTGCTGTCCGGGACCCAGACCACGTGCGTGAATTCCAGTTCCTCGAGTAACTCGACGAATTCAGTGGGTTCGAAAAGTTGGTGTTTGTCCATGATTCCTACCAATGCGTGGGCAAAGGTGAAGATCCTGTTATCCTGAAAACCGTTATTGTAGGCATCTGCTGCACGCAGGAGAATCATGCTCAACGGTATATTCGAAGTTGTGTGGTTCGCAGGGCCACCCGGTGGTTGTCGATTTTTCCGCAGGAGTTAATCTGGTAGTTCGTGAGTCACGGCCTATAGGGAGCCTCGTGTTTTATGCGTCAGACGTTCTTGTTACTGATTCTTGCGATCATTGTCGTTAGCCTGCTGGTGGGAGCGATCTACATGGTATTGCGCTCCCTGCTGGACGTGGTCGAGGATTGGCAAACTGCCAGGGAACTGAAGGAATTGAAAACCGAGGTTTCTGAACAGCAGCAGGCCCAGGACCAGGAACACGAAATTCGTCTGCAAAATGACTGTGAACACCAGTGGGAAGGCTCACTGGTTGGTTTTCCTCCGGGAGTATGTGTTCGTTGTGGATTGGAGAAAACACGGCCCCGGGGAGCCTGTGATCACGTGTGGCGAGTGGAAATGAAAGAGGTGCCAGGCGCGGTATGCGAGACCTGTGGCAAACAGTACCACCGAACTCCCTCCGCGATTTAGTCGTGATGTTCATGCTGATCGGCGTTTTGATATTTACTGATAGAGGTGCAAGATGAAGATCTATCACAACCCCCGTTGTTCCAAGAGTCGCAAGAAGTTGGCCATTATCGAGGAGGCCGGGGTGCAGGCCGAGGTGATCCTGTACCTGGAGCAGCCGCCGACGGCCGTGGAGTTGGGAGAGATCCTTGACTCCCTGGGGATGGAGCCAGCGGACCTGATGAGAAAAGGGGAGGCAGTCTACGCGGAACTTGGGTTGGCGGATAAAGAACTGGATCGGGCGGAAACGATTGAAATCATGGTTGCCAACCCGGTGTTGATAGAACGCCCGATCGTGGTCAAGGCCGGGCAGGCGGTTATTGGTAGACCGCCGGAAAATGTCCAGCCGTTGCTGTAGCGTGACGTGCCAGGGCATCGTGTCTCTGTATATTTTTCTTTGCTTGTTGAAAAGGAATCCCCATGGCACGTTTTAAACCCTGCTTGAATTCCAGTACGATTCGCCCCACTCCCGTGATGGAAAAAATACAGATCGCTGCGACCGCAGGTTACGGGGCTATCGAGATCTGGCACGATGATGTGGATGCCTATTTGCAGCAGGGTGGAAGCCTGGCTGATATGCGCAAGCAGCTGGACGATCTTGGCCTCCAGGTGCCCACGACGATTTACCTGGCGGATTGGTTTGATGCTTCCGCAGATAACTGGGACGATGCCCTGGAGGAATGTCGACGACGGATGGACCAGTCGGTCCAGTTGGGTGCACCGCATGTGATCGCCGGTCCTCCCGGCGGTGCTGCCGACTATGCATTGGGAGCCAGCAATTATCGGCGTCTGCTGGAAGTTGGTGTCGAGATGGGGGTCAAGCCCGCCATGGAATTCCTGGGGTTCGTGGAACAGCTCAATACGATCGAGGATGCATTGGAAATCCTGCAGGCAAGTGAGCACGAAGCGGCTACCACTGTCCTGGATCCATTTCACGTGTTCCGGGGTGGTGGTTCCATGGAATCGATTGCCATGTTGAACGCCGGCCAGATTGCGATCAGCCATTTTAATGATGCGCCGGCGGAACCCGCCAGGGAGATTCAGCACGATCCGGACCGGGTGATGCCCGGTGATGGTCACCTGGACCTGCATCGTTACTGCCAATTGTTGGCTGCCACCGGTTACGACGGCTGGTTGTCGCTGGAGTTATTCCGGGAGGATCTCTGGCAACAGGATCCGCTGGAGGTTGCCCGGCGCGGCCTGGAAAAAATGGCGCCCTATCTTGAAGGCTGAGTTCATGGTGTGGTTGGTGATTGCGATCGTGGTGTTGGGCCTGCTGCTGGCCTGGCAGATGCTGCGCCGACGTTACGGGATCGCCATTATTCGCATACAGGTTGGATACAAGAACCATGGCGACTACCAGGTCGTCGTCCAGGAGATGCAGCCCACCAAGCGATCGGCTGAATTCGTGCGTATCCTGCTGGGAGCGGCTGCCGGGATGCTGTACTGGGTCGATCAAAACCGTGACCATCGAGAGAGTATGCGGCAGGCGTTACTTGATGAGCTGGATTCGATTAGTCGACTGGAGTTGACCCCGGAATTCGATGTACTCGGTTGCTGTAGTGATTCCGTGCAGGTGTCCGAGGTGACGAAGTTAACCGTACCCCGTCGATTCCAGGCAACGTTGTATTACCAGAACCTCGCCTACCGATTTGTGAAGACCCGCTCACTTAAAGACGAAGACGTCCAGCAGTTGAAAGCGATGTGGGTAAGCATGGCCAGCATTGCCCTGGTGAAATGGGACCAGAAACTGGTGGACCGCTTCCAGGGATCGTTGCAGGCCCTGGTCGCGATTTACCGAGCGGATGCCGATTACTTGAGCACGCAGTCGATGATTCACTACCCGAATCGGGCGTTCCTGCAATACATGACCGGAACAGACGCGAACCGGTAATCGGCCCGCGCGATCATGACACTCGTTCCCAGGCAAGCACTGGCTCTCAGTCCAGTTCGATTCCGGCCATGTCTCCCATCGAGATAAGGGGCGGCATCCAACCATGGTACTCGTTAAGAGCACCGGTCAACGACGTCCTGGGAGGCGCCGAGAGGCGCCGACGCAATTCTTCTCGCGTCGTCCAGGACGACTGGATCCGCCGACAGGCAGTCCGGATTTGCTCGGGTGTAGGGTTGTCAGTTTCTTTGCGTGGCATGCCGGAATTATTACGGTGCTTTGCAGGGCGGCAATGGCTGCGTCCAAAAGCGCTTGGCTATAGGGGTTTGCCATTCATTTTG
>JAZADA010000103.1:0-4006 GCA_036124135.1 Planctomycetota bacterium
CCCTTATCTTCACCAGGCCAAGACAGCCTTTCACCGACGTTGAATCCACCTGCTGGAGCGCACGACGTGCCAGCTCAATCTTTGCGCAACCCTTACAACCCTACCCCCGCCGCGGTTTCCGTGGCAAACGCCCCAAAACGTGATTCATACCGTATTTTTCAATTGCTAATGCGTCCGATCATGGCAACAGAAAGATTGCTTCCGCCAAGGACGGTCTGGAGGCACCTTTCCGACGGATTACCCCACCCTAGCCCGCATCTTGTGGATGGAGCCACCCGATGAAATTCCGTAGTCTTTCTTTACTCCTGGCGTCGCTGACGACGATTTTCCTTACGGCAACCACTTCTGCAGATGACTTGCAGTACCCCAGGCATCCGGTCGTGTCATCTGCACCCGAGATGTCCACGCATCTGGGTCAATTCGGGTTACCTACCATCCGGCCACCCGCAACCGTTGCCTCGACCCGACTAGCTCAGATCGGGCAAGGGGAGGCGGAATACCTGATTGCCAATGCAGATCGACCGACTGCCGCTGAAGGCCTGCCGAAGACGCCAGTCGCCGCCAAGGCGGAAGGCAGCCGTCAGCGAGGGGTGTTTGCCAGTGCCGAGTACCTCAACTGGACGCTTCGCAGACGAGATCAGGATTTTGCCATCAGCAGTGACCCTGGAGCGATCGTGATCAGTGGCGGCGAAATTCATGAATTACAATACCAGGGAGCGCCTGGTTTCCGGAGCACGCTTGGCTACCGACTCTCCAATGGTTGGAAGGTTGGCGTGGTTTACACTGGATTTGAGACAGAATCTGCCGGCACGGCTGAGGATGGCCTGGGGACACTTTATGCGACACGGAGCCACCCAGATCTCAACCGACGCGCGGGCCTGGCTTCTGCCCAGTCAAGTTTTGACATGACGATCCTTGATCTCGAAGTACGCAATTCCTTGACACTGGGGGACAGAGCCACGCTCACGTTACTGGGAAGTTTTCGCTGGGCCGACGTTGGCCAGGCATTCAGCGTGACCTATGACGAAATCGATTTCCCGAATGGTGGCACCGTCACCAGCCTGGCCTCCCAGGATGGATTTGGCCTGCGGATTGGAGCCACCGCCCGCTGGGACGTGACCGACCACTTATATCTCATCGGTGGTGCAGATACCTCCTTGTTGCATAGCAATACCAGCATCTCGCTCAACGAAACCAACGGAGCGACTTCCACGGTCGATGTAGCGGATACCTACAGCCAAGTACTACCAGTTTTGGCGGCCTCTGCGGGTGCAGGCGTGCAAGTCGGCGACCTGACCCTTGAGGCTGGCTACGAGATGCAGGCCTGGTTTGACCTCGGCGATCGAATGGGCTTCCTGGACGATCAGCACCTGGGGATTTTTAGCCACACCAACCATAACCTGTTGATGGATGGATTCTACCTGCGTCTAGGCTGGGATTATTAAGCGAACGCGAACCTAGAGAAGGCAGCCTGGCTCCCCGTCGCGAGCCCACGGCAACTCGAAATCCAGTTCATCCCACTGAACGCGGTCCACCTGGAATGTACGTTCGTGGGTGATGACACTCGGGAAAACTCCCTCGAGCCGGCCCCAGTCTTGCAGTACCACTTCCTGTACACTGGCTGCCTCGATGGGGTCGACGCTATTAATTGAAAAGCCAGGGTCGTGCCTGTGAATCGACGGGGCAGGGGAGTGTGCTTCCCCCTCTCCTCCGCTAGCCTCACGGTTGAGCAAATCGATGATCATCAGCGTATCGAGCGGTGTGAGCAGGCCATCCCCATTGACATCCAGGTAAACGGAACTAAAGGTACCCAAACCACCAGCGACGGGCAGATTACTGCGCTGGCTATTCAGCTTGTTGATTCCCAGCAGCACATCCAGCGGTGTCACCAGCCCGTTCCCATCCACATCATGGGGTTCGTCCGCGTTCCGTGCGACTCGGTACTCGCGGACCTCAAACGATTCATCACTGGTTGTCCATCCCAACGAAATCTGGTTGGTTGCGACCGGATGCCCGGGTGTATAGATAGTGTCGTCAAGCGTATCTTTCACGATCTCCGTAGACCAACGAGCTGCGAAGTCGCCACCCGGCTGAACAGCCAACACTCCTGCTTTTAACGCTTCCAGTTCCGCGTGGTCCGGACGATCGGCACCGTCGGCAAGAGTTAGATTCGGATCGTCGCAATCCGCTTCTTCATTCCCCTGGCAAAGTCCTGCAAAGGAGACGTGATCGACACCGGTTCCTCCGTATCGCGTGTCCTGGCCTGGATCAATTGCCAGGAAATCACTCCCCTGTTGTCCCATGAGGATATCGTCATCGCCACCACCTTCCAATCGATCGTTGCCCAGGCCTTCCACCGCATGCTCCGGTACAGGCGATTGCACGGCAGCAACTACGTAATGATCCCGTAATTCGAATCGCGAGCGCCATTGCGTATTCGTGTGGAACTTGCGGGTAAGACTGTTCGCAAAGGTGTCGTGCCCCGTACCTGATTCCATGTTAACGAGGCGATCCATACCGGATGCGAGGGGTACAAACTCCGTGTAGATCTACTAACTCTCGCCAACAATCACATCGTCGCCATCGGCGCCCGAAAGCGAGTCATTACCGGCGGCAACCTCGGACGTCACGTCCCCGGCATCACGATGCCCATAAAATGGATGACGGAAGATCGGGTCCGCATCCTTCGTCGAGCCGGTGTAATATTCTTCCAGCAAATCAAACGAAGCCGCATGCCCAAACTGGTCGATGTACCGACGGGCATCCGTCAAACGATGATGGATAGCAGCATTCAACGTCAGTCGCTGCTGATGCGTGAGGGCATCAATGGCCTCCGCCGCCACCCCTGCGCCGTTACGACGGCATTCCGAATCACCGCCCCCCTGCGTCCGCTGCAACGTACAGGCATTTACGATCGGTATCACATAGGTGCTAAAATCACCGAGAAGGACATCATTGGCTGCACTACCGCCGAGGCGATCGTTGCCGACATTTAGATTCGGCTCTCGATCCGGGTCCATGCCAGCAAGGTTCGCAACCGGCACCAGGCCAGGCTGCAGCAGCGGATGCAACTCGATGTGTTCGCGGTAGCTCGCTTCCAGGACACCAATCTGCTCCCGGGTTGCCTCCTGGACGCCGATTTGAACCGGGTTAATTTGATTCTCGATACCCAGGTCAGTGCCCGTCACGGTGAAGTGCATGCGCAACGCGCTATCACCGGTGCCAAAGATCGCTTCGAAGTCATCGTCGCCAACGACGTGGCCGCCTGTCTGCGCCGAATCAAGCCGTTGGCCGACAAGATCATTGCCGAACGTATACGTCGTGTTGGAGAGGTCAAGCTGGGCCCCTGACTCCGAAAGGGCATTCAGTACCCGAAGATGCGCCACATGCAACAATGCCTCGAGATTACTGATCGCAATGCGTGTGTCGTACAATTCCGCAGTCAAACTGCCGAGCAGCAGTTCTTGCCCATCTTCCACTGGAAGCCCCTGGTACAACGCTGTGATGGTGTGTTGATTGTCGCCTACGAGCGTGTCGAGGTGCGGCCCTTCACTACCCATGACCTTCGCCTCTTCGTCCACAAGTAAATCGGCACTGCCGTAAAGTACATCGTTAGCGAATCCGACGTCCCGAACAGCTGGTTCGGCTCCGGGGAGCGCGGCGGCATCCAGCGCCAGGTACCGCATGGTGTGCGTGGCAAGGTCGATCTCCGTTGACAACGATTCCAGCAACCCCTCCAGCGGTTCGATACCGCTAATGACATGGGATTCGAGGATCGATCGATCGCCGATTACAAAATCGCTGCCAGGACCACCACTGATCACGTCATTTCCTGGCAAGACGTGCGACCGGCCAGCGAATTCCGGAACGATCGAGGCCACCGGAAGCCACCCCGTACCAATACCACCGGTCGAGGCATTCCAAAGGACGCCCCCACCCATCAACGCAACCGCCTCATCCACCTCGTGGGAAAGAACGTTCCCATAACCTCGAGAGATAGAGTACA
>JAZADA010000104.1:0-2012 GCA_036124135.1 Planctomycetota bacterium
GGCGTGTGTTGCGGGCCCTGGCGATCGCCAAGTACCACGATGTCTATAAGATTCCAGGCGGCAAAACCAATCCCCACGTTGCCAGTGCCCTGGCCGAGTGTCGGGCAGCCAGTAAGACAACCAGTAAGCTTTATGGCAAAACGGGTGACCTGGGGGATCAGCTCTATGCAGCTGCATTAGCCCTGATTTTTCTATGCGAAGTGGATCCCTAGGGATCCACGGTGGAGATTGCTGCAGTCACCGAGTTTCTTATCAAGCACCAGATGGGTAATGGGGCCTGGACTTACGTCCGCTATCAAAAGCTGGGCTATGGTGATGTTTCCCAAACGCAGTACGTCGTACTGGCTCTTTGGTCGGCCAAGCAGGTGGGGGCCTATGTCCCGGAAGCGGTCATTACCAAGGCCTGTGGCTGGTTGATGCGAACCCAGGAAGGTGCGGGAAGCTGGGGTTATCAACCGAAAGTCGATGGTGGAAAATCGCAACCGCATCGCAGTGATAATCCACCTCTCTCCGGTGCTGAAACACCAGATCAGGTCTGGTATTCGAATCATAATACAGCTCCGTCGCTGGCTGCTGCCGGCCTGAGCAGCATGTACATCACGGCGGGCATGCTCCAGTTTGTTCATGCTGAGCCGGTGGCTGTCGTGGAGAAGAAGAAGAGTGTTTCTTCCATCCTGAAAATCAAGGAAGAAACGAAAGAGCTGAAACCGTTGACCAATGCCCTGGACGCCGGGCGACTCAAGAGTGGGTTACAGAGAGGGGATGCCTGGTTCACCAGGAACGGACTGTCGGCCAAGTGTCGCTGCAACTCGGGGAAAGACAAGTGTGGCGGCAAGGATCATTACCCCTATTACTATCTCTACGTTTACGAGCGTTACTGTACCTTTCGTGACCTGGCCAATCGTCTAAATGATCCCAGCCCCGGGTGGTATCAGCAGGGCGTGAATTACCTGGCCGGAAAGCAAAATAAGAAGGATGGTAGCTGGCAAGGCGTGGGTAAGAACTCGATGAAGATCGGCCCGGCGGTAGCCACCAGCTTTGCGATCTTCTTCTTGATTCGAAGTACACAAAAAAGTGTCGGCAAGCTTGCCCAGAAGACTGATTTTCAAGGAGGGCGTGGGTTACCGCAGGACACCACTGCGGCTCGCTTCCAGGGCTCCAAGGTACTCGGGTCGCCAATCGGTGGAGACATCGACAGCCTGCTTGGATTGCTGGAGGACGTGGATAATCCCAAGTTTGACAACATGGTGGCACTACCCCCGGAACTGGTGTTATCCAAGGATCAGAAACAACGTAATTCGCAGGTGGCGAAGCTGGAAAAAGTAATCCGTAGTGGCAGTTACGAGGCGCGTCGGATTGCCGTTCAGAACTTGGCGCGGGCACAGGGGATGGATTCCGTGCCAATCTTGATTTTCGCATTAAGTGATCCGGATGAAACGGTCATGAAGGCGGCCCGTGATGCACTGCGGTTTGTGAGTCGCAAGATCAATGGATTTGGATTGCCGGATAAGGCGACCGATTCAGAGCGTGCCCGGGCCCAGCAGAACTGGCGTAATTGGTATCGTTCGGTAAGGCCGGACGTTAAGTTGGACTAGCAAGGATCAAGGATCGACGGGCCTGTTGGCCCCGTGGCGATCGCAACCAGGGATTAACCGTGGCAACCATTTCAAGTGGCAAAAAACGAAGCCGACTGGTCGGTAGCGAGGCGATGAGCGTTTCGCAGTACGACCGGGTCTCCGGCCTGCTGGTTGCGACGATTATCTTCGTTGGTTTTTTTGTGCTCGTGATGTTCCTTGTCGTGTTGACGCACATGTTGAATTTCCGTGAGGCAGCGGTCAAGGTGACGTTGATCGAGCCCTTTGGTCGCGGAGAGAATGCCAAGGGCTATGAGCGAGATATGGAAGAGCCGGGCCTGGAGGAAATCGAGGAGTTTACGGAGCCGCGAATCGAGGAGACCTTCGAGGCTGTCACCGATACGATTACCAATAATGCAGCTGCGCTCATGTCGCTCA
>JAZADA010000105.1:0-5990 GCA_036124135.1 Planctomycetota bacterium
TCGGTAAAGATTGTTCCAGGCAGAAGACACCCAGCAACACGGCAAGGACCAGCGAACCAACACGAAACCACGAAACGGGTGCTTTTTTTTCGGTGTTCTCCCCGGGCTCGTCCGATTTTCCACGTGACCACCACAATCTCTGTATCGCCAGCAGCGAGATCAGCAGAAAGACATATCCCACGCTTAAATGAAAGGTCACATTCCCATCAGTGGGCTTATTGGCAATCATTTGGAAGTTCACGAGACTACTGACCAAAAGCGCTATGACCACCCCGCTACTGAACACTCTCTGCAGGTGCGATCCACCTCCCAAAACCATCCACGCTACCAACCAGATCAGGACAGCCAACTGGGACATCGTAAAAATCCCAACTACCTGACGATCAACTCGTTTCATTTCCAGCAGCCAACAGGGCGCAGCATAGGAAAACGTCACCAGCGCCACAAAGAAGATTGCACAAAAACCACGAAACATCATAAGCATGAAAGTGCCTCGTCTTACTACATTCTTGTAATTCACATCGGAAGCCTCATTCTATCCCCGCTTTCCTACCGCCAAAAGAGCAACAAGTGCCGATCCGACCTGTAATCCAGAGCCTTCTTACGTGGAGATTTTGATAGCGATCTGCTAACCTGACATCTCGCCCGGGTGGCGTCATTCAGATCACGTTTTCATACAATGCCCACAGGAAAACACCCTTGAACAAACAACTCATCGCCACGTTGCTTTTCAGCATCAGTTTTCCACTGACCACCTTCGCCCAGGGGCAGGTCAGTTCAAAAGCTCCACCTCTTTCTCCGCAGGACTCCATCAAGACGATGCAGATCCAACCGGGATACCGGATCACGCCTGTTCTCAGTGAACCCCACATTCACGAACCGGCCGCCATCGCCTGGGATGGCAACGGCCGCCTCTACGTCGTGGAGATGCGCACCTACATGCAGGAAATCGACGGCAAGAACCAGTTGGCTGCCGTCAGCCGCGTCTCCCGCCATGAAGATACCAACGGTGATGGCCTCTATGACAAGCACTCTGTCTTCGCCGACAACCTGTCCCTGCCACGCATGATCCTGCCCCTGCTGGACCGCGTGATCATTCGCGAGACCAATACGCTGGACCTGAAAAGCTACCAGGATACCGACAACGACGGCGTCGCCGATAAAATCGAAACCTGGCACCAGGGAGGCAACCGGGGCGGCAACCTCGAACATCAGCCCAGCGGTCTCATCTGGAACATCGACAACTGGCTCTACACCACCTACTCAGCCCATCGCTACCGCTTCACCACTGGCAAGGTGGAAAAGGGCAGCCTGCCAGGAGGGGCCGGCCAGTGGGGACTAACCCACGACGATGTCGGACGCATCTTTTACTCCAATGCGGGTGGCGAGAACCCGGCCACCGATTTCCAACAGCCGATGATTTATGGGCGACTTTCGCTCCCGGGTGAACAAGCACCCGGGTTTCGCGAGGTCTTCCCCATCGACAACATCCCCGACACCCAGGGGGGACGGGGACGCCTGCGTGCCAACAACACGCTTAACCGGTTCACTGCCAGTTGTGGCCAATCCGTCTATCGCGGCGATCGCATGCCCGCTGATTTTTATGGTGACCTGGTCATCTGCGAACCGGTCGGCCGCTTGATTCGGCGTGCCAAGGTTTCCAACGATGCCGGGCGGATCATCGTCTCCAATGCCTATGACAAGAGTGAATTCATCCGCAGTACCGATCCGAACTTTCGCCCCATCAACAGTGCCACCGGCCCCGATGGCTGCCTGTACATCGTGGACATGTATCGTGGAATCATCCAGGAAGGCAACTGGGTCCGTGGTGGATCCTACCTGCGTGGCGTGGTCCAGGAATATGAACTGGACAAGAATATCGGCCGCGGCCGCATCTTCCGGGTCGATCACACGACCACGCGGCGAGGTCCCCAACCAAGAATGCTCGATGAAACACCGGCCCAACTGGTAGCCCATCTTTCCCACCCCAACGGTTGGTGGCGGAGCGAGGCCCAAAAGCTGATCATCCTGCACGGCGACAAGAGTGTCACGCCCGCCCTGGAAAAAATGGTACGAACCTCGAAATCGCCGCTTGGTCGACTACATGCCCTCTGGACACTGGAGGGACTGGCCACGATCAAGACCGAGTTACTGGCCAGCGCACTGCATGATGAGGACGCACGGGTTCGCGCAGCGGGTCTCCGGATCAGCGAGACCACGCTCGAAACGAACCGTGCCCTCGACTCGCACATCCAGGGACTGGTTGACGACAAGCATCCGGACGTTGCCATCCAGGCCTTGCTGTCGGTTACCCGGGGCGGTCACCCACAAGCCCGGGAGATTTCCGCAGCAATCGTCAAGAACCATGCCGACAACCAGTCGATTTCCAACATTGCCAACCAGTTACGTGCCCGCATGGAAGCGATGATTGCCGAGCGCAAAAAAATCGAAGAGATACGCCGACGCAACGCCCTACTGGCCGATTCCATCGTACGTGGCAAAGCGATCTACACGACGCTCTGCATCACCTGCCACGGACCGGATGGCAAGGGCCGTCCCAGCCCTGACGGCAAAGGACTCATGCTGGCACCCTCGCTGGCAGGCTCACCGCGCGTTCGCGGCCACCGGGAACGGCTCACCCGGATCCTGCTCAACGGTTTGATCGGACCGGTTGATAAGAAAACCTATGCTGGCGGCCTGATGCTCCCGATGGGAGCCAACAGCGACCAGTGGATTGCCGATGTGGCGACCTACATTCGCAACACCTGGGGCAACCAGGCACCCCTCATCGAGGCAGCCGATGTGGGACGTGTCCGCACCGCATCCGCACAACGGGTCGGTCCCTGGACACTCGCCGAGCTCAAGTTGTTCGATCCGCCTCCCTTCAAGAAGCGCTCTGCATGGAAGCTGACCGCCAGTCACGGTGGAAACAAGGTTTCCCTGGCCGTCGACGGCAACGCCGGTTCACGCTGGGACACGGCCGCCACCCAGCGCCCCGGCATGTGGTTTCAAATTGCCATGCCAGATCCTGCCCAGGTCCTGGCCCTCACGCTCGACACCCGCGGTTCGCGGGATGATTATCCGCGGCGATATTATGTACAAACCTCCCTTGATGGAAAGACGTGGAGCGAGAAGGTTGCCGAGGGTATCGGCCTTAATTCCGTCACAGAGATCGAATTGAACAGCCCTTCTCCCGTCAGCCACATCCGTATCACGCAGACCGGCTCTTCATCAAGCAAGTATTGGTCGATCCATGAACTCACCATCAAGGGTCTGACGGGCAAGGAGCCCAGGATCCAGGCACTGGCCGAACAACTGGCAGCCATTGATGCTGCCGGTCTCGCCCGCGAGGTACGTGCCAAGGGGGATTCCAGGCGAGGCGCGGCAATCTTCTATAACCGCTCCCTCTCCTGCGTCAAATGCCATGACCCGCAATCAGGCGATCGCCTGGGGCCGGACCTGGCTGCCAAGCGAGACGGTGTCACCGACCCGTTTCTCATCGAATCGATCCTGCATCCATCGAAGTCAATCCGCAAGGGATTTGAACAGATCGCGGTCATCACCGACAACGGCCTGGTGGTTACCGGCTTCCGGGTCAAGGACGATGCCAGGGAACTGGTACTCCGCGAACCGGCCGGTGGCAAGCAAATCACGATCAGGAAAGACGCCATTGATGAAATTCTTCCCAGCCCCAAGTCCGCCATGCCCCCGGGACTGGCGAATCAACTCGGCAGCCGGCAACAATTCCTGGACCTGGCCCGATTTATCATGGATATCTACGAGGGTGGTCCCAAACGCCTCGCGGAGCTGAAGCCAGGCTCACCTGGCAACTAGCAACCGATGCTACAAGGGCAGGGGGGAGTAGCACATTTCAGTATAGGGCGAGTTGCCGCAACACCACTACAATAAATAGCAAGTGGATCCTGGCAACGTACGTGGAATCACCGGAAAAAACTATTGAGCACCTATCGCCATATTGTCGGCAGCGAAGACCCGGTCACGGTCAACGAGTTACCGGCCGATCGTGCGCTGGTGGAATCACTGATCTCTCGTGGGGTGATTGACCGCCAGACGCGGCGTGATTTACTGGGACTGCTCTACCCACGCAAGAGCACCGAAAACCTCGTGCTCCGATCCCTGCTGGGACTCTCTGCCGCCTTCTTCCTGTTCGGCTTCTCCGCCATCCTGGCTGCCAACTGGCGCGACCTGGGAGTCATCTTGAGGCTGGGGATGCCGCAATTGGTTTTCGTCGGATCGCTGGGCGTCGCCATGTATCGGGGCCTGGACAAGTTCAGTGGACAGTTGCTGGCATCGGTCGCAGCATTCTCCATCGGTGGCGTACTGATCGTGTTGAGCCAGGAATTCCAGCTCAATGCCGATGCTCCCTGGCTCTTTGGTCGCTGGCTTCTGCTGGCGATGCCGATTGTCCTGGTGGCTTGCTACCTCCCACTCTGGCTGGCCTGGATTACCCTGCTGCATGTCTACGTCGCATTTTTCCTGGGTGAACAGATTGGTGTCAGTGATTTCCTCTTTGAAATGAACACCTGGGGCATGCTTTTGATCTCAGCTGGTTTCGTAGGGCTACGACAACTTTTAGTCGCCCGCACCGCTGGGGCTACCCGCTGGCATTGGTTGCAACCAGCCTGGCCGCGCGCCTTGCTGCTGGCCTGGATTCAAAACCTCTGCGTGATTCACTTATCCTTTCGGTATGGTGAATTAATCTTCGACGGCGGAAGTGCACCGATCGCCATCCTGCTGCTCCTCGATGCAGCGGTGCTTGTGGGCATTCACTACTGGCTGCGAATGGAAACTCGTTTTGACATTTGGTCATTACTGGTTTCCACGCTGGCAATCGGCGTCCAACTTACGATCATAGCGATCATCTCCCTCGCCAAGGTGTTTGAGGCGAGTGACAGGGATGAGTGGCAAATCCTCTTCCTGCTTGGTGCCATGATCGCATTTGGCATTTTCTTCGGCTGCACACTTTACCTGCGCAAGATACGAAATCTGCAGCACGCATCCGCGCCAAGCGACGGCGACCAGGGACCAGAGCCAGGTTCCGATACCAACCGCGGAGCGGAGGACGCTCCATGACCCATTCTCTTCATGACAAACCGCTGATGGCGACCGACCTGGTTGCATACCTCCATGAAAAACACCTGGTCGATGAGGCGGCAGCCCTTGCCGTGGCCGAGGAGCGATTAAACTATAACCCGTTCCCCCTCTACCTGCGGATCCTGATAGGCATTGGAGCCGTGATTTCCAGCGGCCTGTTATTGATTTTCCTTGGAATCGCCGGGCTCTTCGAGGAGGCGGCGAACCTGCTGGTGCTTGGAATTGCCATGCTCGGTGTGGCCATTTACGTCCACCTTCGCAGTCGCGATAGAGATCCGTCCACGGTCACCTTTGTCGCTGAGCAACAGCTGTCCTTCCTGGGCGTCTTTACCGGCAAGATACTCATTGTCACCGGGGCCGCGATGCGAGACCAGGCACTGGGTGTCTTTATTGCCACGCTGGCCTTCACGTTAGTGACGTACTGGGTCTATGACCTGTACCTGGATCGACTCGCCTCTTGTGCCGGCACCCTGGTTTCCAGCGTCATGCTGTTGATTGACAAGTTCGACTGGGCCCTGGACAACGGCATCGCGATCCTGGTTCACCTGATGGTGCCTCTGGGCCTGGCGATCTACCTGCACCCCCGTATCAAGCAGGCCTATAATCCGCTGGCGATCGCCCTGCTTGGAGTTGCGGCAGTTTTTTCCCTGGGCGCCATGCTGGACGGTTCCCTGGAAATGTTGGCAAAGGAAATCTGGGAACATGAAATATCTTTAGCTGGACTGCTGACGGTGATGATCACCTGCTTCTCTTTCATTGGACTGGCGGCCTGGGCCTGTGGAGGCAGGGATAGCTTGACCAGTCGATATGTCATCGCAACGATCGCATTGACACTGTTGCTCGGACTCGCCAGCCTGACCAGCACCATGATCGGC
>JAZADA010000106.1:0-13348 GCA_036124135.1 Planctomycetota bacterium
GGGAGGGGCGGGGGGGCGCCTGGAACCAGTTCGCTTACCACTGGATCCGAATGCGAAGCATGGCCTGGCGTTTGAACCCAAGTCATCGGCAGCACGCAAGGATGCACGGGATGTCCTGGCGCTCATCGAGAAGATCAACAAGACTCCCGACAGGGATTTTGCCAGGGTGATGGAAGCCAATATCGAGATGGACAACTTCCTGAAAATCATGGCCGTGATGCTTTTTTCAGGTGCCTTTGACCAATTGACCGGTTGGAATGCCCACAATTATTACCTGTATCATGATCCGTCGGATGGCCGTTGGCACTACCTGCCCTGGGACCTGGATGTGGCGTTTGCCGACAACGCGTTTCGGCGCATACCGGTGATCGCCGGTTGGCATGCTGCCTGGCCGATGGTGCCCCGTTCTCCATCACCGTTGATTCAACGGATCCTGGATAATCCCCAGCTCCTGGCTCGTTACCGGCGTGAGGCAGACCTGATCCTGGAAAAGTATTTTCATCCACGGGTCCTGGTACCACGACTGGATCAACTTTACCTGCAGCTCAAGGATGACCTGGCGGCAGATCCCTTTCCGGCCAAGCGTATCACGAATCCCGAGGATCGCGGTTACGACACGATTGTTGCCTCGATCCAGGAATTTATTCATCGTCGTTATCGTCTTGCACGTTCCCAGCTTGATGCTCCCGGCGAACGGCCGGTATTACAGCGCCCACGTCCACCTCAACCGGGGATCCAGACTGCGGATGCGCCTAGTGATTTGCGCGTGATTGCCAAGTCAGCAACTTCGGTGACCCTCCAGTGGAAAGATAACTCGCAAAAGGAGATTGGTCATATCGTGCAGCGAGTGGACGGGGAAGAAGGAGGAACGTTCCTTAATTATCGAGGTCTGCCTGGTAAGAGCATGACCACCATGTCAGACAACAAGGTCATGCCCGGCAAGACGTATCGTTACCGCGTGTATTCGGTGCGGGGTGGACCGACCGGTCCCGAGGGTATGGGAGTTTCCAATAGCGTTACCGTGCAGGTACCAAGAAAGTAGTCGGTGTGCTGGCGCCTGTTCAGGGGTTTTTCCCCAGGGAGAGCGTGGGTCGATAGGCCTCCTCGCCCTCGACCCCGGGTCGTGGTGCCAGGGTTCGTGGGTTCTTGGCAATCCCGACAGGCCGAGAGTTTTTCTCCAGGTCCTGGCGGAATGCTGCCAGCAATCCTTGCAGCTTCTTGACCACCGCAGGATGGGCCTGTGCCACGTTTTTCTTCTCGGCAAGATCCGAGTGGAGGTTGTAGAGTTCACCCTTGACCATCAGCTTCCAGTTCCCGGAACGGACGGCAGCAAGTCGTCCCCCCTGTTGATAGAAAAACCGATCATGCGGAGTCCTGGCATTCGGTTTGCCAAGGAGAATGGGGGCAATGTCCTTGCCATCAATCACGCGATCTGTCGGCATGGACTTGCCGACCATCCTGGCGAAAGTGGGATGGAGATCCATGGCGCTGATCATTTCGGTTGACGAGGTGCCGGCCGGGATAGTGCCTGGCCACCAGGCAATGGTGGGTTCACGATGTCCACCCTCGTAGGCAGATCCCTTCCTGCCACGCAGGGGACCTGCTGAAAGTCCTCGGGCCGGTCCATTGTCTGAGGTAAAGAGGACCAGCGTATTTTCAGCCAGGCCTTCCTCGCGCAGTGTTTTCAGTACCTGGCCGACGCTCCAGTCCACTTCCTCGACCTGTGCCTGCTCCACGGTCTTGGCTCCGGCCATGTATTTCGGTGAAGCTTGTCGCGGAGCATGGACAAAAGCATGGGGCAGGTAAACGAAGAACGGCTGGTTCTTGTTCTGACGAATGAAGTCCGTGGCTGCCCGTGTAAATTTCCTGCAGAGCGTTGCCTGGTCATCCATGTCCTTGACGATTTCCACGACCCTGGTGTCGCGCAGGACCGGCAGGTTCGGGCACTTGAAACGCTTCAGGGCGGGCCACATGTCGTTCGAATAAGGGATCCCGTAGTAGGTATCAAAGCCCTGGGCGGTGGGGAGGAACTGGGGCTGATCACCCAGGTGCCATTTCCCAAAGCAACCCGTGGCATACCCGGCGGACTTGAGGGTTTCGGCCAGGGTAACTTCATCCGGGTGGAGACCATGATGGTCACCTGGAAAGAGAACAATGTGCCCGGAACCTTTTTCCAGGCCTACACGCTGCGGGTAACAGCCGGTCATCAAGGCCGCACGCGAGGGAGTACAGACAGGAGAAGCCACGTAGAAAGACGTCAGCTTTCGTCCCTCGGCAGCCATCTGGTTCAGGTGTGGAGTTCGATTGATTTTTGAGCCAAAGGGTTCAATATCTCCGTAACCCATGTCGTCGATGAAAATAACCACGAAGTTAGGTGTCGCTGCATGGCTGGCCAGGGCGCTGGCCAGGACGATGATAGTCGCCAGTGCAAATCGGGTATGCATGGTTTTCATGGGTGCTCCAGCTATTCGGTTTCATCCCCGATGCCGTTGGAGTTCTTATCGGTGACATCGGAGAGCGGATTATTGATCACGGCTTGCCAGGCGATTTTCCGGAAGACCTGGTCCAACTCGTTGCTCAGTGCCGGATGTTTGCCTGGCAGCTTGATCAACGCAGGTGAGCGCTTGTAGATCGTTGCATAAAAGACATACCCCTCCAGCCAGGCCAGCGGGGCATCAAGATGCCCACCATCGGACCAGATACAGGGGACCTTGCCGTCGACTTTCTTGTTGAGTCCCTTGATAGTCGGCAGTTTTCCCTGGAAGTAAAGTTCCAGGGCGGCCAGCATGGCCTCGTTGGTGGGAAGTACATGGACCTTGCCAGGGTAGTGCTTGTCGATCCCGGCAATTTGCTTGGTGACGGACTGGTTGGTCTTGCTGGCGCGGGCCCGGTAGTTTTCGATACGTGGGCGGCGTTCCCCGTCTCCAAATCCATCGGCCCACTGGGGCCAGCCGTTAAAGACATAGAATTCCATCTTGGGGTTGTACTTGAGACAGAAATCGATCCAACCGAAATAGTACTCGGGTCGATCGTTGGTATAGCTGCCCCACATCATGATGTCCCATTGCCCGGTGGTGATGGCAGCCATGCAAACAGGATTTGGTTTTCCGCGCGAGGAGAGGATGCCATTCTCGTGTTCCCACATCATGCGAGCACCGCCCTGTTCACCACCACGCGTGTTGGTTCGTAGCCGTTGTTCCAGGCCAGCGGCTCGCGCGATGTGCGGCAGCGTCCCGTAACCGGGTCGCATCCAGCTGTGTCCGGTAGCCACGATTCGCAGTCCGTTTGCTTTCGGATAGCTGAGCGATCCCGCTGGTTTCTTTTTCAGACCCTCGAACAGGGCTCGGATTTCCTCGGTTGTTTTCAGGTAGGTAGCCGCACGGATTTGAGGGTCCTGGTCATGACCATGGCCAAGCCATGTGTTGGGTACCGGCTTGCTCTTACGATGCTTGGCCTGCGGTCGCTGCAAGCGGCCCGCTTGTTTTGCCACGGGTTGGGAAGGATCCTGGGCGTGCAGTCCCGGACCTGGTGATGACGTGGTCAGTAACAGGATAAGTAGGATCCGCTGCATGAATAGCCTTTCGAGGACGGGGTTTTGAACCGGACAATTGCTGACATCATAATGGTCGCAGAACGATGGCGATGCAAGTCCGCAAAGGATCCTGGTCACAGGCCAGGAATTTAACGTTCCTTTCGGTACTGGTTGATGAAAATTGCCAACCGATGACTGCGATGGAACAGTGGCTTGCTTGCCGCTGACGAAACGAGCGATACCAGTTAGACTACGGGAATCCGGGTTCTTCCGTGAACCATTGAAGGGATCCCTTTTCTCAACCCATCGATATCAGCCTGGAAGCTCCCTGCCATGATAGAGTCCTGCGATTCGCCCCTGAGACTTTGCGTGCTCGTCATCGCCGCTGTCCTGGCGTTCCTGCCAGGTTGCGACCGTAATGACATCAAGATAACGAACCAGGGTGCCAAGACGTGGAAGCAAATTAAAATCAGCGCCGGGGGACGGGACTTCACGATCAAGCAATTGGATGGCGGTACAACGGAATCGATTCGATTTCAGTCGCAGGTCGAAGGTGGAGGAGAAATCAGCGGAACCCTGGAAGGCGAGAATTACAGGGCTGAGTTCGGTTACTTCACACCAAACCTCTCAACCGAGGAGAAGATTATGTTTAATGACAACGGTTCGATCACCATTAATCCTGCTGGACCGGAGAATTCTCAATGAACAGCATGACCAGTTCAGCCGTTGTCCATGGCCTGCTTTGTAGCCTGATCCCGGGTTTGATTTTCCTGGTCAACCTGGAAGGCGAGGCTCAAGCGCAAAAGAAACAGTCCCGGGGTATTCCTGCGAGCGCGGAATATCAGAAAGTAAGCCAGGCGATTGAAAAGACGATCGAGAAAATCAGCCAGGAACTTCGCCAGTTGAAACCCGCATTTGCGCAGCTGGATCAAATCGAGACGCTCAAGGATCGGCGATTCGGTTCGGATTGGGTGAATCGATCGCTGCATTACCGGAAGGGAGCCACCTGGATACCGCCCAGGCGATTTCCAGTGAACCCGATGGGGGAGTTCAAGTTCGAGAAGCACGGGTGTTACATCCTGGTCGAGTTCAGGGTCTACGACAAGAAGTCAGATCCACGTTATGGCACCGGTGCGATGTCCGCCAATCCTGGCCCCCATTTCCAGGTTAAGAACGAGGGGCCTCCCTATGGGGTCCGGGTGACCCTTGACGCGGAAGGGACTGATTCCGGCAAGGCTTTTAAAAAGCGTGTCCAGGAATTGCTGGTACGTCATCTGAAGGAGTTGCATAAAGGCCTGGGGGCTCGGCCCGTTTCGTGGGACAAGTTGTTGCCACCGCCTCCAGTATTAACACCTCGGCAAATGGAAAAGGAAGCAGAAGTAGTGATGGTCGGCACGGTACTGGGTCTCAGTGCAGAGCGTCATGACAACGGACTTCCGGTTTATATCACCGTGAAGGTTGCGGAGGTGATGAAGGATCGTAACAGGCCAGGAGAACAGATCAACGTCGGTAGGGAATTGGCAGTTCGGGCCTGGGGCCTGGACCAAGGATTGTTGCCAGCCAAGGGAGACCAGATACGTGCTTACCTTCAAATAGGTTTTGTCCAGGAATCCGATCAAAAGTTGGTTCCCTTTTATTCTTTCGTGATACCCAATGGGTTGCTCTTCATGAAGAGATCCCAGAAAAAAACAGGTAAATGAAAAAATGCGGTGTCGTGTTGATAATTCTCCTGTTGTCCTCGGGCTGTCTCGATTTTGGAGATGATATCAGGCTGACAGCTCCGCATGTCACCGCAAATGAACTGACGGAAGTCACGAAGCGTACAGGAATCCAATTCCCAGCCGGAACAACCGGCCTCGGTTACTTCTACCAGGGCTCAGGGATTGATGATGCACTGGCAATCAAGGTGGCGATCCCAGATGCCGGTATGAACGCATTCCTGGGAAATGATTTGTTCCAGGGTGAGTACGAGGGGAGCTCACGAATCCAGGTTGGCAAGGGACAATTCTGGTGGAGCCCCGGAGATTTAATGGAGCGAAAAGCTTACAATAAAGACTTGCCCCAGGGGAGATGCGTTGAGTGCTTCCTGGGCAGGGCAAAAGGCCAGTGGATCGCCTATATTTCATGGATCTCGACCTGACGTAAGAATAAGAGCTTGAGGAAGATATGAAGATGTCTCACGCTACCTGCAAGATACTGTTCTCTGCAGTTGCCTGCGTCAGCCTGGTAAGTGGTAGTGTTGATGTCGAAGCGGCCAAGGCACCGCTGAGCCAGGAGCAACTCGCGAAACAATCGCAGTTGATTGTTACGGGTAACGTGATCGCGGTGACATCCACGGTCCAGCCATCAAGATATGAACAAGGCTTTGGTATTCATCGTGACCGGGTCTACACGATCAAGCTAAAGGTGGCATCGGTTTCAAAAGGGACCGGGGTTAAACAAGGAGACGAGATCGTGGTCGAGGCCTGGCGACCGACCATCCGAATTCCTCCGCATCCAGGCTTGCAGGGGCATGTGCCACTTTCCGGCAAGGGTGATACGGTGAAGATGTACCTGTTGAAAAATAAGCAAACCAAGCGACATGAGCCGCTGCTTCCCAATGGGATTGAGGTCCTGAAGGAAACGCGGACGACAAGATAACCTGGCGAAACTTTTTGTTACCCATTTACCAAGAAAGATCTACTGGCATGAAGAAACTATTATTAGCCCTGATCATCGTGGGCCTGTCGCTCCCTTCACAGGGAGCTGATAAGGCGGAGAAAGATGGTATCCAGCGGGACTATGTGCCGCGTGCGGTGCTGACCAAGGCACAGGAAAAGATCGTGCTCGAGTTAGCCGCGAAACGCGGGATTAAGAAGGTTGCCAAGATCTCGACCTACAACCTTTTCCCGACGGCGGCTCGCGGCATCCGGGTCGAAGGACTGGAGCAGGTCAAGGGACGTGAAGTTTCCACCCCGGTCCTGAACGTGAGTTACAAGAAATGGTGGCATCCCAATGCGGCACCTCGCAAGGATGATTTACAGATGGGAGAATACTGGGCAGGAAAGCCTCGTACGCAAAAAGAAATCATTCTCAAGGTAGGAAAGAAGGAATATCGAACTCGCACGGTGATGGGTTTAAAGATGGAAGAGGCGGAATCGATGCTGGGCCTGTTCCTGAACAAAACCTATATCATCGAGCCCGCAGTCAACCAGGCTAATTTCAAGCAGATCGCCTGGGATAAACCGATGGGTTTCCGAAAACGGGGTGAGAATTACTCGATCTCTTTTCCCCACAAGGCCCGGGGAGGCGGATTCTTTGACTTGCAGGTCAAGATGGATGGCAAAGACATGGTGATCCAACAGATGTTTCAGGCCGTCCCCTAGGTCCTGTAAGGAAATCGTTGATGAACGTAAAGATGCAATCATGGTTCGCGCTGGTGCTTGTCCTGGGAGGGACTTCCTGTCTCGCCGGCGATGAGAAGAATCCAGTTCTCGTTGTCCCGGGGCAGAAATACCTGCAACAGTGTATTCGCAATCCTGTGATTCCGATGATCGTGGATGCCACCGTGGTCGGCTTCAACAAGAAGGGCCATGGTGAAATCAAACTGCATGCGATTTACCGGGCAGTTCCGCGTAGCAAGAATGACAGCAGTGCTGCCAACCGGGAAAGCTCCGGTCCCGTCACGGTTCCGAAGTGGATCCGCGGATACGAGTACACGGTGATCGACTCCTTTGTAAATCCATTTACCGGGAAACCAAGGAAGCCCAGCCAAGCGATCATGGCTCTCAAGTTCTTGCTCGAAGGCCGTCCGGGGAGGTACCTATTCTTTCTTGACGGTGACCTGCTCTATGGTGAAGGAAACAATCGTTTTCCGATTCGGCAGTCGAAGAATGGCCTGCTGGAGGTAGGAACTGAATCTGCTTCCCATGGAATCATGGGTTTCAATCCTGGAGGCCCACCCTGGAAACCCTTGCAAGAGATGGTCCGACTAATTCCTGGGCAGGAATAGTCACACGATTCATGAGATATAGACAGTTTTTGTTACCGAATAATTTCTAGGCACAAGGAATGAAGATGAAATCAAGTAAGCATTTGTTGCAATATTGTATGGTGGCCTTTCTCGTGCAGATCCTTTCCCTGTCAGCACTGGCTGCGGACACCACGTTGCCCGATCCGGATGGTAAACCGGCGGATATGACCAAGCCAGTGCAGGTCTATATTCTCCTGGGACAGTCCAACATGCTGGGTGCTGGTCGCATTACAGGGAACAAGGAAGGAACCCTCGAGCTGGCAGTCAAGGAGAAGAAGTTGTACCCCTACCTGGTCGATGACGCCGGGAACTGGACCGAGCGCCAGGACGTTCGTAACGTGCGAGTCATGGGAAGCGGTACCGGTGGCATGCGCGGCTTTAACAACGAGTGGATGACCATTAAGGGCCGGAGCATTGGCCCGGAATTTGGCATCGGGCATCAGCTTGGACACGCCACGGACGCGCCCGTGTTGATCCTCAAGAGTTGCATCGGTAATCGTGCCCTGGGATGGGACCTGCTGCCACCAGGAGGTGAGGGCTTTGAGTTCACCGATGCCAAGGGTGTCACCTGGGTTCATCCCGGTTACAAGGGAAGTCCTGAACGCTGGCAGAAGGGGACTGAGCCCAAGAAAATCAAGTGGTACGCTGGGATGCAGTACGATGGCGATATTGCTCGTGCGAAAAAGGTCCTTTCGGAGCTGGACAAGTATTATCCCGGAGCAAAAAAATACGAGATCGCCGGCTTCTTCTGGTGGCAGGGTGATCGGGACAGTCGCAGTGCCGCGCTTTCCAGTCGCTACGAAAAGAACCTGGTTCATCTCATCAAGACACTTCGCAAGGATTTTAACGCACCTGACGCAAAGTTCGTCAGCGCCTCACTTGGCCAAACCAAGAAAGGGGCCACCGATGGTGGCGGTAAAATTCTTGATGCCATGTTGGCGGTGGACGGCACATCCGGCAAGTACCCGGAGTTCAAGGGGAACGTTGCCTCCGTGTATACGCACCCACTGTCTAAAGGGGGCAGCTCAGGTGGTCACTATAGTGGCAATGCTGAGACCTACATGAACGTGGGCGAGGCCATGGGGAAAGCGATGGTGGAGTTGCTGAAGCATTCCAGGTAGATCAGGTGTTTCAGCCATCCCGGAAAACAAGGCATGGAAATCACATCGCGACGATTACAGTGGATGCTCCTGGTGGGAATCATGAGCCTGTTATCACTGGGTGCGATCGTCCTGTTTGAGCGTTCCAGCATGGAAATTGCAGAGGTGCTCCTGGCACCCTGGTTTGTGATCTGTCGCGTCGTCACTCCCCTGGCCTGGCAGGTGCGGGGTAATATCCTGCTCGGCATGATGTGGCTCTTTAGTGGAGTCGTCGTTTATTCCATGTTGATGAGTGGTGTCGTTGTCGCTTGCCTGGCACTCTGGCAAGGAAAACGACAGCTTGGCACACGCCCGGAAAAATATGATCAGTCGCATGAGGTGGTTTCAACGAGAAATTACATTGGGTACGTGCTGATATTCCTGGCTGTTTTTAGTGTCCTCGTGATTCTTGCCTCGACAACGGCTGCAGGGGGCGAGAAAAACCCTCCGGCCAGCAAACAGTTGAGATTGCCTGTCATCGCGGCCTACGAGGGGCGGATCCACGCAATGATGGTCGACAGGGATTTACGCCAGGTCTCCGGCCCGACAGGGATTACGATCCGGAACCAGGCTGACTACGAGGCTTTTGTTGCTCGGATTCCATTGCGGCAGGTTACCAGGACGAATCCTGCTCCCCCCAGCCAGGATCCCCTGCTCAAGAAGCCTCGTATCAACTTCGATAAAAACATGATGCTGGTCGCTATTCGGCCGGATACCATGTACGTGGCTCCCCAGTTCGAGTCCGTTGTGGTGGAGCAAGACATCTTGCAGGTTCACGTCCGGGATCCCCACCCCGGGGATACCACGTTCTATAGCCAGCCCCAGGGTGTCGGCACTTATCGCGCCCTCGTGGTAAGGAAGCACAAGGGGGCGGTGCGGTTCCAGAGAAAGCAAGGCCAGCCGATTCCCCAGGATCCCAAGCTTATTGCCGAGCCAGTTATAGCGAGAGGTGCGCGTGCCGAAGTATTGGATGGACGACAGCCGGACGCGACGATTCTGAAGCTCATTGAGCGATATCACCAGGTAGGAAGATCCAATGAACAGGCCCGGGAGGAATTGTTCGCGCAACCCCGGGAGAAAGTTCAGCAACAGCTACTGTTGCTGCTGGCAAGCGATGATTTGTTGATCTGGAAACATTATAGCTTTAATCCTGGCAATGGATCCTCGAGTAAAAATGTCTATACGACCGTACTCGGGCTGCTACTGGAACACTATGGATCCAGGCAGGAGTGTCGATCAGTGCAGGAGTTCCTGGTAAGGATCCTGGTTCATGACAGCAAGGATCACATGTTTTTTACCACGGAATACTGCTGTGAGTTTCTTGGGAAATATCGAGACGACTCCTCGGTGCCTGTGCTCGTCAAGGCATTGGATCATCCCGGTGAATATAGTCTATGGTTTGGAGGAAAAGATCGAAGCCAGCCAGCTGACTACACCCGCACCGTGCGGGGTGAAGCTTTGCATGCCCTGGAAAGGATCGTGGGCGACCAGGTTTCCTCCTACGTGGTGAAGGGAGAAACGGCACCTGGGAGCAAGCCCAGGGATCAATGGATCAAGGAAGCAAAGCAGTGGTGGGCTACCATTGGTTCCAGGGAAACCAGGTACGGCAAAGCCCCGGCTGAGTTTGGCGAGTTGATCCGGGATCAGCCATCCCCGGGGAAAGGAATTCAAGAATGACGAACCTAAGCAACTCCATGATCCTGGTAATCTTGTCGAGTCACTTGCTGATAAGCAGCAGCGAGGCTCGCCAGGTGGAAGATTGGCCCTATGACCGACTCTTCAGGGAAGCACACCTGGTCATGATTGGTACGGTCGTGAACGTGAAAAAGAGCAAGGAAAAATGGCCTGAGCGATTCGGTAAACAGGATCGGTTCGAGGCAGTTGAAACGATCTTTGAGGCGAGTTCCTTTCTCAAGGGAAAATCCTTGCACGACGTTCCCGTGATTCATTTTAAGTATCGCCAGGGATCGAGACCCTATGAGGATGGTCCGGGATTCGTTTCTTTCCTGCGTAAATCAGTAGCGGTCGAGACCAAACCGGCTCAAACCGAGCCAGGTGAATTGAAGAGCAAGCAACGTGAAGTGAGGGAGGTGAGCCGCCCGGAATACCTGTTGTTTCTCAAGGGGCGAGCGGACGGTCGCTATGAGCCCGTATCGGGCCAGCTGGACCCGCAGCTCTCGGTGCGAGCACTCTTCGAGGCAGGTTCAGTAGTGAGTGCGTTACCTGGGGCAGGGCATGCTCCCCAGGGTGCAACGAATGCCCGCCGGATTCGGCTTGATCACCTGGCCAGGATTAACAAGAAACGGATCCCGATGGATATGGCCGTGCTGACCCTCTGTTTCCTACCGCCTAACTCGGTCCTGGGCCCCCACACGTTTGCTGAGGCAGATATCTATGTGAATCCACAGGTCCTCGAATACCGTCGCAAGAATCCCGGTGGGACTGCTTATCCCACGGGATCCGTCTTCGTGAAGAAGAAGTATTCCCTGCCCCGGGGAAGCGTACGGCAAGAGAAGCCGGATTCCATTGCCACCGTGATGGTCAAGAAAGCAAACAAGGGACAGGTAACAGACTGGGAGTTTAGTTTCCTGCGACTAAGAGATGGACAGCGCATCAATCCTCCAGACCGCGCCTCGTGCGTGGAATGTCACCGGGGATATCAGAAGCGAGGCTACCTCAGCGAGGAATCCGAGAACGCATTACAGCAATACCTGGGATCCGGGAAGTAAACCAGGGACCGGGAGACCAGTGCCTGGAGACGAAGTGATCCTGGTCGTTAACGAGAAGATATCGCTGCCTGGAAAGACAAGCCAATGAAACCAAAAACACGTGGCACAATGCTAGGGTCCCTGGGCCTCCTTTTCCTGTTGGCCACCAGTATTGCGATGGCTGCCAAGCGCCCTTATTCAAAAAAAGAACTTGAAAAAATGGCCACTCATATCGTGGTTGGCAAGGTACAGGCGATTTATTCACGTGCTGCCCGAGAGGGAGATTACGAATACGTGCACAAGGTTGCCGAGGTAAAGATTGAGAAGCTCGAGAAAGGAAAGGGGCCGGCTGGATTGATCTACGTTCGATATTTTGACAGGAACTGGAAAGGCAAGGGACTTGTTCCACCTGGTGGCGGCTCGTATTCACCTCAACCCAGGACCGGCGGTGCCTATCGGTTCTACCTTGCCTGCAACGCTTATGACGGATGGTCCTTTGAAGGTCCCCGGGACGGTGGTTATAATGTTGTTTACGTGAATGGGGTTCAGCCGATTAAGAAATGATCAGGTCAGCGATGAGAACGAGTGCGTGTTTCTTAACGATTTGTCTCATGGGTGCATTCCTGTTTCCAGGGATGGCAACTCATGCGGACGAGTCGGTGAAGTCGTTTGCCGTTCCGGTGGCGACAGCACAGGTTCTGCAAAAAAACTGCGTCGGTTGCCATGGCCCGGACACCGAGGAAGGGGACATTCGCTTTGACACGCTGGCGACGCTTTCGCTTGCTGCCCGCCTGGATTTACTGAACAAGGCGCAGGAACAACTTTTCTTTGGGCTGATGCCCCCCGCGGAGGCCGACCAGCCTGCCGAGACTGATCGGACATTACTAGCGGGCTGGCTACGGACCGAACTGCGCAAGCATGGAGCCTCCCAGCTTGATGACAAACTGCGTTACCCGGACTACGGGAACTATATCGATCACAAGAAACTCTTCTCGGGCGAGATCAAGACGAAAGGCTATACGCCTGTCCGTCGCTGGCTGGTCAGCCCCCAGATCTTCCAGGAGCGAGTGACCGATGTCTTCAAGCTGGAGGGCCGGGAGCGTGATAGCTATTCGAAGCAGGGAAAACAGTTTTACGGTGTTACCAACCCGTTCGTTCTACCGGATCACTCGGGGGTTCGTTATTACGACCTAAGCACGCTCAACGGTGGACACCTGCTTGTCATGCTCGACAATGCGAAGTGGATTGCCGGCAAGCAGATCCGTGCCGCCCGCGTGAAGAGTGGCGAGATCGACGCCAACGACTTTCCGGACGCCCGTGATCGTTGGGCTCCACGAACGACTCCCCAGGCCTTTGAGACGATCATTCAAAAGAAGTCGGTACCAACACGTGAAGAACTTGCCGCTGCCATCCAGGCCCAGTTTGATTGCGTACTGCAAAGACCAGCAACCCAGGAAGAGTTCGAGAAATACCAGGCCTTAACCCATGACGCGATTCAGCTCAGTGGTAACACCGAGGGGCTCCGTCAAATGCTGGTTGCCGTGTTGCTGGAGTCGGAGTTCCTCTATCGACTGGAGTTTGGTGCGGGTGAACCGGACGCGATGGGACGTCGCCAGATGTCGCCCCGGGAAGCCAGCTATGCAATCTCCTACGCGATTGGTGATCGCAATCCAGACGTCGAGCTTGCCAGGGCTGCGAAGGAGGGACGGCTCAATACCCGGGATGATTACCGCCGAGAGGTGAAGCGTCTGCTGGCCGATGAAAATTATTACAAGGGGCCTGTAGACCATAAGATCAGCGGCAAAAACATGCGTTCCCATGAAACGTCGCACCCCAAGCTTGTCCGGTTCTTTCGTGAATTCTTTGGCTACCCGCAGGCGGCCAAGATATTCAAGGATATCGAACGCAGCGACGGCTACTACCAGAATCCCGGACGCGGCACGCTGGGCACCCCCGG
>JAZADA010000107.1:0-12040 GCA_036124135.1 Planctomycetota bacterium
TAACCAGGAGCGGCTACGTTGTGGAACCGGAGCCAGGTAACTGGGCTCAGCGACTCGGCCGGAAAGAAGTTGTCGGACACTGATCTGGCGAGTACGACTAACACTCCAGGCAATCGTAATGACGGACGTTAACACGCCCAGGAAATACCCGATCACCAGGCTGCGGGCGGTCCAGTGGAATTCCAGGAAGGGAGAAACAACCGCACCAATCCACCATGTCCGTAAACCCAATAGCATGAGCTGGGCATAACCAACCCCGGCAGCAATACCAAGCAAGGCACCGAAACAAGCGACGCAGGTACCCTCGCCAACCAGCAGGTAGGTGGCCTGTTGACGCCGGGTTCCGAGAGCCAGCAGCGTGCCCAGTTCAGCAGCCCGTTGATCAACGCCCAGTCGGAACAGCAAGGCGACCAGCATCAGGCCAGCCGCGATGACAAAGAAACTCAACGAGAGGAAGAGGGCATCAAAGGGCGTTGCCCCACTCGATGCAGCCAGTGCCTTACGCTTCACCGGAATGAATTCAAACCCCAGTGTTTCCTCGGAATTGCGAACCTGTTCTACGAATCGCTCCGCAAGGGTTTCTGCAGTCACGTCGGGGGCAGCCGGAATACGAAATGACGTTACCTGGCCAAAGCGACTGCTCCAAAGCGACTGGCCGGTTTTTAAGGAGACGAATGCCTTGGGAGTCGTACGGTAGTGATTCCAGTAGTCATCGTCCTGCCCGCGAATGCGATGTTCCAGCTGGAAAGGTAAATCCCAGTCATTGATGGATCGCTTGTCCGTGACCCCGGGTACCTCGGGTGTCAGATCGGGATCATTCGCCAGCGCAGGAGCCTTGCGGTAAAGTGCCGGACGTCGACCACCAAACGGTTTGTCCGGCTCGATAAGAGGCACAACAGCCTGTACCTCCAGGTCCATGGGCTCCGCGACGTCTGATTTTCCATAGTTCGTTTCAGGCTCGAAAAAAGTAACACGCATGCGGTCGCCTACGGCCAACTGCAGGTCCTTGGCCAGCCAGCTGTTAATCACGACCTTACCGTCCTCGATCCGGGAGATCGTCTTGCCGGAGTCATCCTGCAAGGGACCCAGTTGTTCCGTGGAATCGACAGCACTAATCAGCGAGTACGGAGCCAGTTCCTTTCCGGCCACCTCGTTGTTCCCCGTCAACTTGACCATGCCATTGGCCAGGTAAGTTAACACGGGCTGACCACCTGCTGCGGCAAAGGCGTCCTGGGCCAGGGCAGCCGTCTTGTCGTCGATCATCAATTGTTCACTGGAAAGACTGAAATATTCCAGGACCGTTTGGCTTTCACCTTCTTCATCCTCGTAGCTGAGCGTGACAGGCTTGATCAACAAACCGTAGTCTTCCAGCCGCGGTTGGAGCAGGCCGCTCAGTATCTTGCTGGCGTCTTCCGAGGGTGGCTGATCTGCCGATTTTCCCGTGACCAGGATCGCGTTGGCCTTGGCTTCCTGTCGCAATTCATCCTGTAGGGTTGCCAGGGAAATGTAGGCGTTGCGTGGTTGCCCCTGGCTGGATCGCAGGGCGAACTGTCCCAGCCCCTGGGCCGGGATAATCGCAGACACCTCTAGTTCCGGGACACTCTGTACGCGGTCTTCCTTGTCTCCCATCGGGCTGTCTGCATGGACCTGCTGGTCTGCTGGCAAGCGCAGGATAACACGACTGCCTACCGTAGCGCCCAGGTCACGAGCCAGGGGTTCGTTGAGGATGATCTGGCCTGGACCCGTGACAAGATTACTGGCCGGTGCCGCTGTTCCCAGTTTCCAGAAACCGGGTTCGATTCCCAGCACCAGGACATTTCCTGCCCGGGTTGGCTGTTCATCACCATTAGCGGTTTCCACGGTCCCCTGGGGGAAGAGGATTGCAGGCGCGGCCGCTCGGTAATGGTCTTGAAAGGCCTTTTCCTGTGAAATCTCAGCAGCCATTTCCTGGCGGAAAAAGCGATTGGTAATCAGGATTTCGTCGATGGTACCCAGGCGGTCCAGCGTCAGCTGCCGGAGGCTGCCACGGGTAGAGTCACCAATCAACAGGGCCCCGGTCAACACGGCGGTTGCCGCGCTGACTCCCAGTGCCACGGCCAGGTTAATGCGCCAGTGATGCCAGAGGCTCCTGGTCACGAATTTCCGAGTAGCTCCGACACGGAAAGTGCCCACCAATCCCCTGACCTGCCGAGCGAGGTTGGGGATGGATCGAGTGATGGAACGCCAACGGGACATGCTGTGAATCGACTCCGTTCCTGGGTTCATGAAAACGGCTGGTAACGACCTAGCCTAGTTGGCCGTCATCCAGTGTCTTTTGTTCTTGTAACTGGCCGGCCAGCTCGTTGCTGTGAGTGACCACGATCAGGATTGTCTGTTCCTGCTGCTGGATTTCCAGCAGCAATTGAGCCACCTGCTGGGCGTTGGTCCGATCGAGATTTCCCGTTGGTTCATCGGCGAGCAGCAGCGTGGGTTGATGTAACAGTGACCGTGCCACGGCGGCGCGCTCCTTTTCCCCTCCCGATAATTCTGCGGGTCGGTGACCGATGCGATCTTCCAGTCCGACACGCTGGATCAAGTCGTGAGCGCGTTGCAGGATTTCTGCGGAGGGCTCGCCACTGGCCAAGGCGGGGACCAGCACGTTTTCCAAAACGGATAACTGGGGCAACAGGTGGTGTTCCTGGAAGATAAAACCAATATTCTGATTGCGAAATTCGGCCAGCCCCGGTTCGTCGAGCTGGAAAGGATCCTGTCCATTCAACTCAATCTTGCCGGAAGTGGGTGTGTCGAGCGTACCCAGCAAGTGCAGTAACGTACTTTTACCGCATCCACTGGGTCCGACGATGGCCAGGTTCTGGCCTGCCGCCAGTTCCAGGGAAACGTTTTGCAATACATCGAGAGGCTCACCTCGCGTTGGATATTGCTTGGAAACATTGGTTACCGAGAGAGTGGTCATCAGGTTGCTTCCTGCCGAGAATGATTAACCGGGTAAGTGGACAAATCAGGAACCGGACTCCTGGGATTCGTTGTTGCAATATTGATTCAGTAAGGCAAGGGCGCCCATCCCATAAAAGGAATATTCTACATCACAAACCTGGTCCCATTCAGCACCCAGTGACCCGCCCTCCGGTTGCTGTAGTGAATGCACGTATTGCAGGGCATGGGAAGTATCAATCTGGTCAATGGCACCCAGGTCCCGGAGCGTGAGGATCCCGGTAAATGTGCTTAAAATATCCCCGATCGGTATTCGCGTGTTGGCTCGCAACCCCCCCTCGTCAACCTGCATGTCAGCCAGGAAATCAATGGTCTCTTCTCGGCAGGTGTCGTCGATTTCGCCCAGGATTCGCAGAACGCCAATGGCAGCTGCTGTGGGATTGGTCCCGGCTCGTTTGCTGACCCGATGTTCGCGAAAGCCCCCTTCGTTCCCTGCCTGGCTCTGGATGAATGCCAGTAAGCGTTCTGGTTGTGGTAACGGTTGTTCCAGTAGCTGAAGACAGAGTAACACCAGGAACGAGTGGTACGTGCTGCTGGCTGCACCTTCCGGCGACTTGGCATAACCACCATCTTCGCGCCGCAGGGATTCCAGGGTGCTGGCGACCTCTCCGGACCACGATTCCGGTGCCTGCTGAAAAATATCGATACCCGCCGCCGAATCCAGCAGAAAGGCGCTATAGATGAGCGAGAGAAAATCAATCACCGTTTCCTGGCCCTGGATCCGGCTGGTAAGGAAACCTGCCAGTTGTTCAGCGGGTTCGCCCGTTAATTCTCCCAGGATAGCCAGGGCCCGCGTGGCGAAGCCCGTATAGTACAGGTCACTCTCTCCCTCGCGCCCCATGAATCCGCCATCAGCCTGCTGGGATCGCAGAAAAAAATCGATCTGCCGCTGTCGCTGTTCGTCGGAAAGTTCTCCCACGGCAGCGCCCAGTGTTAACGTGAGTTCTTGGAGGTAGGCGGTCATGGCATTGCTGGTGGGCCGGTGAGCAACGTCCCTGGCTCTTCTTGAGGCAGGCCCGTGGGGGATCTAGTGGGATGCCGTGGCGTAAGGCCTGAGTTGCTCCACGAAGGTTTCCGGAATGACGATAGGTTGAGGTGGTTGTCCCGGGACAAATCGACAGCAAACGGAAGTGATTTGGCCAAGGGCAACCTGTTGATCTTTATGTTGGAAGTAAAACTGGTAGGTGATGCTTTTTTCACCGAGCCGCAGGATGCCGACATCGATCTGCAATTCATCTTCAAACTTCACGGGTCGTGAATAATCACAACTGGTGGCAACCCGTGGCCAACTGATGGTCCCGGAACCATCGTTCGTGACCACGCTGGTTCCCACGTGGCGCAATAACGCATGTTCCGCCTGTTCCATGTAAAGGAAGTAGGATGAGAAATGAATCATGCCCGCCGCATCAGTTTCGGCAAATTCAACACGGCGCGTGGTACGAAAGAGTTCAGCCATGCCTTGATTCTGGCTTGCTGACACCATGCTCGCAAGCAGGTTTTCCAGGGAAAATCAGATCCAGCCAAAGTAACAGCTGGAAAACGGGGTCACTCACCCGTGTAGGGCATCAGGGCCATGAAACGAGCCCGCTTGATAGCCGTGGTAATGGCATGCTGGCTGGCAGCTGCACAACCGGTCTTGCGGCGACCCACGATGCGACCATGACGATTCACCAGTTTCTTCAGCAAGTCGACGTTCTTGTAGTCAACGTACATCGGGCGCGGACGTTTACCATCCACGTATACCGGATCCTTTTTCTTGCTCCGGTTGGTGGTTTTACTGCGCTTGTTTGATCTGCGACGTCCGGTCGGTCGGTTCATGACTTTGCTTTAACTGGTTGGTGGGACATATCCGCCTGCCCTGAAACAAGTTGGGCAAACCTCCAATATTACGTAAACACTGCCCGACCACAAGTGTGTACGGGCAGTTTTAGCCGTGAATCACGACATAATTTGAAGCCGTCCCGTCCCCTCTCCAGGGCCTAGGCACCACTCTTGTCCGGGAAAAAGCGTTTCAAGGTTTCCTCGCTGGGTGGCTTGGTGGCCAACGAAACAAGGATCATAAATGTCGTGGAGAGGAAGGTCATGGTGGCCACTGGCATGACGCCCAGGAAGTCATATTCGGCATTGGCGGCATAGCCGGAATCACGGAATAGGTAGAGCCAGGAAGCCGCAGCTGCAATCACGGCAGCATAGGCACCTGCCTTGGTCAGCCTTCGCCAGTACAGGCTGGCAAAGACCAGTGGGAACAAACTGGAAAAGCCACTGAAACACCAGACACCCAGCGTGAATACCCGACGAGGTTCAAACAGGCTGAACAGGTAGGTCACGGCCACGATGCCGATGATGAACATACGGGCAATCAGGATCAGTTGCTTGTCCGAATATTTTCCCGGCTTACTGTAGTGCGTCACGATATCCGTCGTGAACATGGTTCCCACGCAGAGAAACTGGCTGTCCAGGGATGACATGATGGCCGCCAGGATACCCGCTGTCAGCAGGCCTGCCATGGCATCGGGAGTAAGTGCCTTGACGGCAGCCGGTAAGACGGCGTTGGGTGGAAAGTGAGGCGCAATCAAGGAGCCACCGGTGGCCGGGTTGATCGCTGACGTCATCCAGACACCCAGCAACACACAGGGGACCCAGACGATCATGATAAAGACCGGATGCGCCACCACGGCCAGCTTGAAACTATCGGCACTCTTGGCGGTCAACCAGTGCTGGAACAGGTGCGGGAACATGCCCACTGAGAGTGGCACAAAGAAGTAGGTAAGGAACTTCCAGGGATTCATCGGGTGGGGTTTGTCCGGAGACCACGAGGTGGCCCGGTAAACTCCCTTGGCTTTCTTGCGAGTCCAGTGTTTCCCCTTCTTCGAGTCTCCGTCGATAAATTTGTCCGGGTGACCAACTTTCGACTGGATCATCTTGTTGGCCGCTGCACCCTTGGCATCGGCACCCGGCTGCCGCTTGTACGTTACCAGGCTCTCATGTGTGATTAGCGTTGCCGGCAGCGTGGCTTCGTCAAACAGCCGGTCGTCCTGTTGCAGGCGAGACAGGTTCTGTTCCTTGACCGAAAGCTTGATCAAACCCTGGGCAGCAGCAAAATTGGCCTGCGCGAGCAGTGACTTGTGGGGAAGATCAGGTCCCTTGTAAGCTTCCATGGCAGCCTTGATCTGCTCAGGGGCCAGATTGAGTCCCTTCTTTTTTGCGAATTTAAACTCGGCCAGGCGCTCCCATTGAGCGTACTTGCGCTCGAATGCCTTGTCATCATCCGGGTGAACTGCTCGCATCATCTTGGATGGATTTTTATCGACGACTTGCTTAGTTGCAGCAGCCATCCCTCCCAGTTTGCTGGAGATTACGACGAACGTAATGAGGCCCAGGATCATGAAAACAATCGTCTGGGCCGTGTTGGCCATGGCCGTACCACGCATACCACCAAAGAAAACGTAAATCAGTACCACGATGCTGATCACCAGTGAACCGAGCCAGGGTGGAATTCCGTAATCGTGTTGGGCAAACGCCGTGGCAAAAGCACCTTCGGTAATACTGTTAATGACCGTCCCGGAGGCCATGACCCCGATCAACAGGTAAGGGATGACCAGTCCGACAAGAATCGGAAACAGGATGATCCCGATCTTGTCACTCTGCAGGCGATCCCGGAAATACTGGATCTGGGTGGTATACCCATACTTGCGGCCCAGGTCCCAGAGCTTGATGCCGAGGACAAAGAAACAGAGCGAGTGAATGATACCGCTGGACGACGCCAGCAGCCCGTAGACACCTGCACCGATCTTGTAGGCTTCACCCGTGGAACCGACCAGGGCGAAAGCCGTCATGGTGGTACCAAAGAGTGACATCAGGAGCATGAAGGGGCCGATAGAATGGCTGGCCAACATGTAATCCTTGCTGGTGCCACGAAACAGCTTGCTGGAAAAAACACCCAGGAAGAGTAACAGGCACAGATAAATGGCAATGATAATCAACTGGATCATGATTCACTTCCCTCCGTGGCTTCTGCTGCTGTCTCGACAGGAACATTGTCTTCGAAGGTTGGCCAGGCCACCTTGGTGGCAATAAACCACGTGATGCTGGCAGCAACAGAAATGCCCGCGTGCCAGAGCAACGCTACAGGCATGAAACCGAAGACCGGCTCATGGGAGTCCCAGAACCAGACGTCCTGGTGCAGGATGACCAGCAGCACGACCAACCCAATGACAAGGTATTTTCCCTGGTTGTTTCGCATGATGAATTCTTACCGCGCAAATATTGATAGAGAACGATGAAATCACGAGCCCACTAGTTTAATGAATTCAGCAAGGAACTGCTACTGAATTCAGCGCGTTTCATCCCCGGGAAGAGAGACCCGGATCAATCACGGGGTATTTTTCCCCAGCACCCGATCCATGGCCGGATCCATATCCTGGAAGATATTGCCCGCACCATCGTAGAAGATGCGGCCAATCAGCAGGTCGGTCAGATTACCCTGGTGCTGGGGGAATTCTTTCATGAATTGCCCGAAACTGAACTCGTTGGTGTAGTACTTGTCAACCAGTTTTCGGATCCACTGGGTCCCCGTATCAAATTCCATGGTCCAGCTGCCGAGCTGGGTACCGGACAGGTCGTCACGGGCAAATCCCTCGACGATGGCATCCGCGGCCAGCTCGCCTGACTTGAGGGCGAAATAAACCCCGGAACTGTAGATCGGATCGATGAAACCGTAGGCGTCACCAATCAAGACCCAGCCATCTCCTGACTGTTGGCGGGTCGTGTAGGAGAATTCCTTGGCCACGTGCAGCTTGTCCACCTGGGTTGCCTCCGCCAGTCGCTCCTGCATGGCCGGACAGATGGCCAATTCCTCGGCATAGGTGTCCTCGGTAGAGCCGCGATTCTTTAACAGGTAGGCGTGATCTGCAACCACGCCGATGCTGGTGATACCGTTGGCAAGCGGAATGAACCAGAACCAGGATTCTTTTTTCTCGGTATGCATGATGATGGTAGCACCACCATTTTTTCCCGGGTCACGTTTCACATCCTTGTAGTAGGTCCAGATGGCGGCCTTCCGCAAGGCTGGATTGTCTTCTCGTAAGCCCAGCCGATTGGCGACCAGGGCCTGTTGCCCGGTGGCATCGATCAGCACGCGACCGGAAATCGTCTGCGGATCTCCTTCGGCGGGTTGAACCTGCACAGATGTAAAACGTTCCTCTTCGTCAAACACCACGTTCGTAACACGGGCTTGATCATGGCAGTCCGCGCCCTGGTCCGCGGCGTGATCGAACAGCATCTTGTCAAACTTGCCCCGTTCGACCTGCCAGGTTTGAGAACACTCTCGCGCATCGTGCTGGTCAAAGAAAAACGGTTGTGACTCGCGCCCACTGTGGTTCACGAATTGAACACTGTATTTCTTGACGAAATCACTGTCCTTCATTTTGTCCAGTAATCCGAGCCGTTCAAAACTCCAATACGTTTCCGGCATCAAGGATTCGCCCACGTGAAACCTCGGGACCTTTTCCCGTTCCAGTAACAGCGTGGAATGTCCAGCCTGCGCTAGCAACGTGGCTGCGGAGCAGCCAGCAGGTCCGGCACCAACGATAATACAGTCGTATTGATGATTCATGATAAGCAGCTGATGATTACAGGGATGACATTCAATGTCGTCAACGAGTAGTCCTACGTTATGTTCTAGTCACGAGTTCAAGATTTGACCACGGTCATTATTTCCAGTAATTCCACGGCAGGTTCACCATTGCAGTAAATCAGGGCTGTACGACCGAATGTCTCCGTGCCTTCAGGCACCTGCAATTGTGTACTCAGGTCGGGCCCGGCTTCGATTTTCCAGAGGGTTGCCAGTTGCACCTGACGAAGTACGTCGTGTTCAATCAAGATTCGCCCCAGCGGTACCTGTTGCGACTGGATTTCTGCCTGGATGTCTGCGTCGAGAAAATCGAAACAAAGTCGTACGATACCAAACTGAACTACCTTTCCATCAGATTGACAGACCAACAGGATCTGGCGGGAATAGTGATTTTTATCAATCTGCGCATCCAGGACCTGGACGTCGACCAGGCTCTCGTGGAACGCCTCCACCGTCACGGTCATGTGTTCATTATGATCCAGTAGCGTGGAGTAAGCAGCCGGTAGCTGATCCGAGCTGACCTCCTGGAATCTCCCGAGCTGGTCACTGTCAGGGTAAAACAGGTCCAGGAGCGTCTGCAGGTCAGGCGTCGAGGGTCGGGGAGTATTCACGAGGTATCGATCAGGAACTAGGAAGTGGCAAGTCAAACGATCACTGGATTTCTCGGTGATTCATGGCATGAGCATGGAAACGAGGTGCCAGTCCTACACGATGAGCAGCCTACGTGCTCTTGGTGGTGGTCAACGGGGTGACTTCCGTAGCCATGGGTGGCAGGAACGTAACTTCTTCAGGTCGTTCCAGTACCGTATCAATCAGGTAGTAGAACAGCCTGCGTAAATCTTCCGGATGGATCTCATCAGCAATCTTCTCGGCACGTTGCTGATGCTTGTCAATCAATTGTAACGCCTGGTCGAAAATACCTGCATCCAGGTAAAGCTGTCGCATCCGTTCGACGCGGGCCTGCGGTGCCAGGGGACTGTCATCCACGAGCTCCAGTAGCTCCTGCTTTTGCTCGTCCGGCAGGCTCTGTAAGGCCAGCGCCCAAAGAATGGTAGGCCGTCCCCCCAGGGCATCAGAACCCGCTACCAGCTTGTTGTGATTGTCCGTGGTCCAGTCATCCAGGTCGTTGAGAATCTGGAAAGCAACGCCCAGGTTGCGGGCAAACAACTTGATCGGTTCCTGGTATTTGTCGATGGAGCCTGCGAGTCGTACCCCGCAGAGCATGGCAGCCTCGAACGCAGGGGAAGTCTTGAGTGCGTAGATCTTTAAAGCGTCAATCGGTTGCAACTGCTTGTCGAGTGAATCACGCCACAGCAATTCTGCACCCTGTCCCTCGGACAACTTGGTATGAGCTTCTGCCAGGGTATGGAGAATTTCGGCTGCTGCTGCCGCACCCAGTGATTCGATTTCCTGGCTCACCAGCCGATAACCCATGCCAATCAGGTAATCGCCGACGTTGATGGCCGTTGCCGTTCCATGTTGATGATGTAACGTGGGGTCACCGTAACGATAGGAATCGTCATCCTGGATATCGTCGTGGACCAGCGAGGCCTTGTGGAACGTTTCGATCGACATGGCTGTACGAAGCACCGAGGGAGAAAATTCCTCGATGATTTCTGCCCCGTTGGGTAATGTTGCATGTCCACCGCGGAGGGCATCGTAGACGGCCAGCGTAATAAAGGGACGTGAGTACTTCCCACCCTTGGCAAGGAAATCATAGGCCAATGCCTCGGTGCCGGAGATCGGATCAACACCCGTGATTCCCTGTTCGGTTAATTCCGCTAACCGCGGACTTTTACGAACCCGGGGACTTAACTCGTCCATCTTTTCGGGCTCAAACATGTTACTGGCCGCTCGCATCAGGTGCAGGTACGAACGTGTTGCCGGTGCTGATTCATTCGGCTGTACGTTGATCATCTGGTAAACCCAGTCGTCATCCACGGACGTGTTACGACAGTCACTGGATAACAGGGGAACAGCCATGCAGGGAATACCAGCCAGCAGGATCTTGTCGATTGCCTTCTCCAGGACGTTCAGGCAGGCAACGCCCACGACCGCATCCACGTAACCACTTACGATGATCTTCAAAACCACCGGGGACCCTTCGGCCACCAGTACCTTGTAACCCATGTCCTCTGCCATGCCACGAAAATCGGCAATGCTGCAGGCGCCGCAGGTCTTGCAGTCCAGGCCAAACTGGTCATAGTCCGCAGGACATCCCTCGGCATGTTTCAGGCAGTGTGGTAACAGGAAGAGCCGACGTGAGGGTGGAATACTGGCGACCTGGTCGGTCCAGAAAGCACTGGCCAGCAAGACCATGGTCCAGCCCAGGTAACTTTCTGGTAATTCCATGTCTTCCAGTAACCCACGAACGACGACTTCCATCTCGTCCTTGGTGAGAGGCCGCGATTTGTCCAGGTTGGCTGCCACCTGGGCGCAACGCGCCTTGACCTGCTCCCGTAATTCCTTGCTCTCGGGTACAGATTTCAAATGCGATGTTTTACGACGACGTGATTTGCGCTTCGGCATATCCGCCGCGTCATCGGGTTTCGAGGATCCATTAACAGATGATGCAGTCGCCAAAGATCAGTTCCCTCGTTCAAACCTGGACCACGTTATCCGGTAGCCGCAGGTCGTTCTATAATTCTAGTCATTCGGTACGACCCGCAGCGCGTGCGCCAGGGCGGAAACCGTGAAAGTTATCGGGTAAAGCTTCTCATGATACCACAGCTTGGCGAAGTAGAAACCAACAACCGAGTTTTCTCGAAAGCGGCCTGTTTCCACCTCCTTGATAATCCACGTAAGTCCTTTATTGAATGATTCTTGCGACTGGCTAAGTGATGTTTGGGCTAGCAGCGCTTCCACTGCCAGCGTCGTCTCTTCGACGCTGCTGCTGATTCCCTCCGGACGGTTTTGCAGCAAGGCCTCTCCACCCCCCCATCCTCCGTCTGCTCGTTGGGCATTTCGTAGCCACTGGAAACCGCGTTGTGCAGGCAGTTCACTCGTCATTTGCCAGTCCCGGTAGGCCAGCAAAACCTTGGCCGTTCCATAGACAGGATTCTCTTCCTCGGGATGGTCCTGGTTGCCAAACCACAATGGAATCCAGCTGCCGTCCGAGCGTTGCTGGTGTTGCAAGAAATCAAATCCACGCTTGATGCTCCGTTGCCATCGCCCAGCATGGATTCCTGGATGGCCTACCTGGTCCTGCCAGGCATGCATCGCCCTGAGTGCATGAGCCGTCAGATCCGCTCCGCTCCGATCAAAGGGAAGTTTCCCCCAGCCACGACAGAATGTGGGCCAGCCTCCATTGCGATTCTGTAGCCTTAACAACCATTCCAGGCCGGATCGCGCGGCGACCTCGATCCGTTCCCGATCGCCCGGGGAACAGGAAGGAGAATGTCTCCAGCTGTTCAGAGC
>JAZADA010000108.1:0-2137 GCA_036124135.1 Planctomycetota bacterium
GCAGCGGATGCAACATCGGTGGGATCTCCCCAGCGTCCCAACGGAACACGCTCCATCACGCTGGCTGAACCGGCCGGATTATCCTGAAGTTGTTGGGTCATCGGTGTTTTGATCCACCCCGGAGCCAGGGCATTCACACGAATACCATATCGTCCCCACTCCGCTGCCAGGTCCCGCGTCAGTGCAACCAGGCCACCCTTGGTCATCCCATACACGGAACCTCCTCGGCCCAGTCCAACCACGCCGCCACCAAGTGCAGAAATATTGACCAGGCTGCCCGCGCGTTGCTCGATCATTACCTTACCCACGGCACTGGCCATGTTCAGGCAGCCCACCAAATTCACGTCAAAACCGCCTTTAAATCGGCCGGAGAGATATCGAGCGGATCCACCCGTCGATGAATACCAGCGTTATTAACCAGCACATCGATCCGGCCCTGGTCGGTCACCACGGACTGGACCAGTTGTTGCACCTGGTCCTTGTCTCGAACATCACACGCATGAGCCACGACTGGCCCACCGGTTTTCTCACGGATGGCACTGGCTACCTCGCCTACCTGTTGCTGCTCGATATCGGCCAGTACCACCGCCGCTCCCTGGACGGCACAGGCATTTCCGATGGCGGCACCCAGTCCCTGGGCAGCGCCGGTAACCAGGACCACCTTTCCGTCCAGGTTAAAAATTTCTCCTGACATATTTGTCCTCTATGTTTTTCCTCGTCTGCGATTTACTTGTCGCTGCCTGCTTCCCGGTTTTATTCCTGGACAGGAGGCTGAAACATTTCCATGGGATATCCATCGGGGTCATAAAAATAGACGACCAGTCCACCCTCGTTGGGTCCCGCAGTAATCCTGACCGGGTCCGATTTGAACTGGACTCCTTGCTGGCTCAAATCATCAAAAGCTGCCTGCAGATCATCGACCAGGATACAAAGATGAGTATTCCCGGGGCGATTCGTGGCCTGGTCGACGGCTTCTCCCGGACAGTTCAGGTACTGGACCACTTCCAACGTCTGTGGGCTGTCTGCGCAGACACGAAAAGAGGCCACGCTGAGTTGAACTCCCGGATAGCCTGTTTGCTTGGCCACGTAGTCCGCCTCCACGCAGGGCCGTCTTCCGACCAACTCCATTCCCAGGATATCACGATAGAATTCAATCGAACGATCGATATCGGCAACGGTAACACCCAGGTGGTGCAACCGGCCCAATTGCCAGGTGTTTGCAGCACTGGTCATGATCTCTTCTCCTGTCACGAAAGAAAACGATACACGGTCAACAGGCGACTCCTGGAAAACCCTGTTTCCACCTGAACGTATCGTGCCAGCCCTGGTTCGACGAGGCAAGTGCCGGCACCGTTTTTTGATCCCTGTCCACGTTGAATCCCAGGGCGAGACCGATGACAATGCATACTCTCCATGCTACCTTGTGATGCAGTACCGAGGATCATGGTGATTGATCCTGTCCCCATTCGACCGCTCACGTTTGCTGGAAGCCACGCCACATGGATCTTCAATTACAGGACAAAGTCGCACTGGTCACGGGCGGTTCCAAGGGAATCGGCGAAGCCGTGGTACGTACGTTCCTGGCCGAGGGTGGCCAGGTTGCCAATATCAACCGCAGCACCGCAGAGGGAGAAGCGTTGGAAGCAGAGTATGCAGCGCAAGGCCAGCAGTGCATCTTCATCCAGGGCGACCTGAGTGACACCTCGGTTTGCCAGCGTGTCGTACAGGAAACACTCGACCAGTTCGGTCGCATTGACGTGGTGGTGAATAACGCCGGGGTCAATGATGGTGTCAGCGTGGAAGCGGGCCCGGAGGCCTTCGTGGCATCACTGGAACGAAACCTCGTTCACTACTACGCGATCGTGCACTATGCCCTGGAAGCCCTCCGGGAAAGCAAGGGATCGATTGTCAATGTTGGATCCAAGGTCAGTATCACGGGCCAGGGTCACACGTCGGGTTACGCAGCGGCCAAGGGTGGCATCAACGGTCTCACCCGTGAATGGGCTGTCGACCTGGCTGCTGACGGCATCCGGGTCAACACCGTGTTACCTGCCGAGACATGGACGCCACTCTATGACAAGTTATTGAATGAGCTTGAAGATCCCGCGGAGGCAAAACGTCAGATCGAACGCCTGGT
>JAZADA010000109.1:0-12183 GCA_036124135.1 Planctomycetota bacterium
GGTAACGCCACGGTGAGGTCTGGCAGAAGTGCGTCGGCACTCAGGGCGTCATTCACTCCTGACACTGCGGGGGGGGGATAGAATTCTGGTGAAAGCGTGAAGTATACCAGAAACCCGGACGAGGCCAATTGGCTGCTGCGATTGGAGCACGGCCTGTTACCGGATCACTCACCAGGTTGGGGGTAGATTTGGTCCGGGTCGGCGATACGACTGGCCTGGATCTCGATTCCTTCTCCGGTCACCCTGCGAAAGAAACAGGACCGATAACCCTCGTGGCAGGCCGCTCCCTGCTGGCGTACTTTCAACAGGATCGTATCTGCATCACAGTCAATGGAGATCGATTCAATGGTTTGGAAATGTCCACTCTCCTCTCCCTTGTGCCAGAGTCGGTTGCGGCTACGACTCCAGTAGACGGCCTGGCCTTTCTGTAACGTTTGCTGGAATGATTCTTCATTCATGTAGGCCAGCATCAAGACCTCGTTGGTTTCCACGTCCTGTGCAATTGCGGGCAGGAGGCCGTTGGAACGTGAGAAGTCCGGACCCGTGATCGATTCAGCAGTCACGATTGATTCCCTTATGTTGAGTGCCGTGGTAGTTACGAGTGAGAGATGTTTTGCCAGGTGCCAGCTGCGTGAGCAGTTAGTTGTCTGTTTCTATTATCCATGATCCGTCTTCCCTGCCCAGTGAACAGGACGGGGCAATCCCCATAACCGATATGATCCCACTCGGGTACGGTACCCCGGCGACAAGTCTCGGACAAGCTGAACAACTGTTATGAACGCTACGAATCGTGTGATGAGATCCTCTTTTGAGAAGGTCCAGTTTACAGAAACGATTTGACGATCATGCAAGTATGGCACCAGTGGGTGTCTACCTCGCATTGTCTTCCTGGCTGTATGTAATTTTGGAGAACTTGTTTTGACTACTCCCCTCAGTATTGTGCTGCCGGTTTATAATGCAGAAGAAACACTCGGTGAACAGGTTCAGGATGTTTTCGACATCATGGAGAATATCACCAGTCAATTTGAAATCCTGGTGGTCGATGACGCTTCGACCGATGCCACGGAACAGGCTGCGTATGATCTGATTTGCCAGTTTTCCCAGGTACGGGTCGTGCGGCATGGCCGGCGACTGGGTACGTCGGAGGCTATTCAAACGGGCCTGCAGCTTTCCGAGGGTCAAGCGGTTTTCGTTCATAAGGAACATGAACCGCTACAGCCTCACCACCTGGAGCGATTCATCGAGGCCCGTCATCAGCCCCCGGTGCTTCATCAGCCGACATTGAAGGATCCCCCACCCATGGGTGCGGTTGCCTGAACGGGGCACGGATCCCCCCCAAAAGAGCCTGTTTTGGGTGAACTCTTCTTGGGATTGCGCTTGAATCCTGAAAAAAGCGTTATCATGCCACGGATTTCGTGGAACTAACTACCGGTCTCGCGCGTCTAAAACACGCAGCTTTTGGTTGTGCGATAAGGTAATGAAACGCTTGAAGGAGTCACGATTTCCTGGTTCTCGTCTTGGTTGGCCAGTGCACGAACTCAATTCACCGCCATTATTCTATTTGTCGTTTGAATTAAGTGCTCTTCAACTACCGACATGGATCGATCGTTTTCCTGGTTGCCATCGCACATGACTAGTTCATGGTTTGAGAAGAGGTATTCCAGATGGCAACTGTCGATTTTAATTTCGCGCCGGTAAGCACTCCTCAACGATCTCTTGGTGTCGATCAACTGGACCAGTCGGTTGATTCTTTGCCACTCTCATCCAGTCAGTATGATGTCCTGGAGTCCGAGGTTGGTGATGCCCAGCCATCGACCGTTAAGTTGCACAGGATTCGAACCGTACGGATGCAGCAGGAAGTATCGATGCGGACAGCCGCCCGGCGTAGCGGAGTCGATGTTCGTACCTTGCGGCATCAGGAGCAGGAAGACACCGATTTAAGCCTGAGTGATTTACACAAGTGGCAGAAAGCCCTGGATGTTCCGGTTGCTGAACTGGTGGAAGAGCCGGGTGCTCATCTTTCCAAGTCGGTCATGGAACGTGCCAAGATGGTTCGCTTGATGAAGACAGCGACATCGATCCAGGAGAAGTCCCAGACAGACAGCCTGAGTCGCCTGGCGCAGGTCATGGTCGATCAGCTGGTTGATATGATGCCTGAGCTGGAAGGTGTTTCGGCATGGCACGAGTTTGGTCAGCGTCGCAGCCTGGACGAGTATGGCCAGGCCGCTGAACGGTCGCTGTCCTACGATTCGCTGGTCCAGTCCTGTCGTGAATAGATCGTGACGCGTTGGCTAGGCGAGCAGTTTTCCATCCAGCCCGGATGCAATGGCCTGGACGACATCATCGCGAATCTGGTCTGCCTCGTCCCCGGTCAGGGTTCGTTCATGCGAACGGAGTGTCAGTGAAAACAGGATACGCTTGGTTCCCTCTCCATCCCTTTCAGGATCCCGGTAGGTCTCCTGGTATTGGAGTGCTTCCAGGAATTGCCCACCGGCTTGATTAACAACCTGTGCCAGTTCATCCCAGCGTACGGTTTCCTGGAGAATGATGTTGAGGTCCCGCGTGATCACGGGAAAGGCGCTTTGTTGTATGAACTGTGGGACCAGGCAAGCTGCCTCGAGGAGCACTCCCAGGTTGATTTCCAGGACCGTGGTGGGTGTTCGCAGCGAGAATTGCTTGAGGGTTTTAGCGGAGACATCTCCGAGGAATCCCAGCGGTTGGTCTGCCAGGTCCAACCGGGCTCCCTGTCCGACCGTGAATAGTTCCGAGTCGTTGGGGGTGACTTGCAGGGGCTGGTCAATCTTGAGCGCATCAAGCAGGGTTTCAACGAGTCCCTTGAGTTCAAAGAAAGAGCGTCCACTGCTGACTGCCAGGGTCCATTGTTCTGCGGGGAGATCCTTTTCAGCGGGCAGGTAAATATTGGCTGTCTCGAACAATTCCACCACAGGATTGGCCAGGGATTGGTTAATGCGGCGCACCTCGAGCAGGCTGGGTACCAGTGAGGTTCGCAACGTGTCGGCGCCCTTGAGCATCGGTGTATCGCTGAGCAATGGGGCGGCACTGGTCCAGCCCGTGAAGGTGGGAATCCAGCTGCCGGGCACCATGCTGGCGGTGATTGCTTCATCAAATCCGGCAGCGGTCATCACGTTACGTACCTGGCTCTGGACACGGTCGGTGTTGGTTCGATGGGAGGGAACCATGGGGACACCGACATCCTCGGGAATTTGTTCGTAACCGTGGATGCGAGCAACTTCTTCGACCAGGTCAATGGAGCGTGTCAGGTCGGGTCGCCAGGAAGGAGGTGTCACGGTGACTGTTTCGTCGGTAGACTCCAGGGACTCATTGCCGAGTGCGAGCAGGATCCGCTGGACTTCCGCAGCAGGAATCTCGATCCCGAGGATCCGTTTTAGTTCCGAGAGAGGCAGGACCACGGGTTCGCGTGCAGGACCAGGACTGCCCACGTCGATGACATCCTGGTCGAGTTCACCACCGGCAATTTCCAGGATGAGTTCACAGCAGCGGCGACTGGCCCAGTCAATTCCTTCCGGGTTGACGCCTCGTTCGAATCGATGGGAAGAGGGGCTGTGCAGGTTCAGCGCCCTGGCAGCCCGTCGGACGGCCAGTGGTGCAAACTGGGCCGCCTCGATCAGCAGGTCGGTCGTTTTATCGGAGACCTCGGTTTCAGCGCCTCCCATGACACCGCCCAGTGCAATCGCTGACTCGGAATCAGCAATGACACAGGTACCGGCGTCCAGTCGATAGAGTTTATGATCGAGTGCCTGGAACGCCTCCTTGTCGCTGGCAGCCCGTACTACCACCTCGTTACCGAAAAGTTCCTTGAGGTCGAAAGTATGCAGGGGTTGGCCGGTTTCCATGAGAACGTAATTACTGATATCGACCACGTTGTTCACGGGTTTCCAGTCCTTGTTGAGGGGCTGGAATACGGTTGCCAGCTGATCCTGCAGCCATTGCGGACTGGGGCCAATTTTTACGCCACGGATGATACGACCAATGTAACGTTGGCATAGTTCAGGCGCATCGATACGAATCTTGAACTGGTCGTGGATACTGGGGCCATTGGCGACGGGCTGCGGATCGGGCAGGTTGAGTGGTTGGTCCCAGAGGACGGAGATTTCTCGGGCCACCCCGATATGTCCAAGGCAGTCAGCGCGATTACTGGTCACTTCCAGGTCGATGGCGAAATCATCGCCGACGGCCCTGGTCCCCTCGTGATTCAGGCCGGACATGGCGAGCCGATTTTCCAGTTCAGATCGCTCCATGTCCAGGGCGACGTAGTTCTTCAGCCAGTTCCAGGATACAAGCATGATGTTTTCAGGGGGATATCAGGGGCACATTAAAACTGGTGCAGGAAGCGAATGTCGTTCTTGTAGAATTCACGAATGTCGGTAATACCGTGGCGACGCATACAGAGTCGTTCGACGCCGAGTCCAAAGGCAAATCCATTGACCTTGGCAGGATCGTAGCCGACTGATTTCAGCACGTTGGGATCGACCATGCCGGCTCCGCCGAATTCGACCCACTGGTCATTCCAGTGATAATCGACCTCGACGCTGGGCTCGGTGAAAGGGAAAAATGAGGGTCGGAAGCGGATGTGGACGTCCTCGCCAAGGTAGCTGGTGGCGAACAGCCGCAGCACGCTTTTGAGATCGGCCATGGTGACCTGGTAATCGACCAGCAGGCCTTCCATCTGGTGGAACATGGGATAGTGTGTGGCATCGGCCGTGTCAGGTCGATAGACTCTTCCCAGCGAGATAATCCTGACGGGTGGTTCGCAGTTTTCCATCACGCGGATCTGGACGGTACTGGTCTGGCTGCGTAGCAGGAGTTCATTACGGCGATCGGCGTCTCCCGCGGCGGCAACTCCCAGGTAGAAGTTATCGAGGGGATCTCTTGCCGGGTGAGCGGCGGGGATATTGAGTGCCTCGAAGTTGTGCCAGACATCCTCGATCTCGGGTCCATCGGCGACACTGAAGCCGAGGCGCCCCATGATATCCTTGAGTTCTTCGATGGTCTGGGTAATGGGGTGCAGGTGTCCCAGCTGAAAGGGCTGACCGGGCAGGGTTGGATCGAACTGCGGATCGCCCTGGGCTTCAGCGCCTCCGCCGGACTGCAGTCGTTGCTGGGCATTTTCCAGGGCTGCTTCGATGGCCTGCTTGGTTTCATTAAAGCGTTGACCGGCGACCGGTCGGTCTTCCTTGGCGACGGCCCCAAAATGCTTTTGGACCGCTTTCAATTGACCTTTCTTGGCCCCCAGGAAGTCGATGCGGGCGGCTTCCAGGGCATCCTGGTCGAGCGCGGCCTCGAACGTACCGACCGCGCTGGCGGTCAATTCATCGAGCTGCTGCAAAAATTGGGTCAGATCCATGCTGCCGTGAGTACCCGGTGGCAAAGGTTAGCCATGGACGTAGGGGCGATCTATTCTCGACACGCATCCCGGTGTCATGCCACTTCCATGACGTTAAACATGTTTAACAACAGGGCAGGATCAGGCTGCCAATGCTGTTTTGACCTGTTCCACGATCACTTCGAACCCGGCAGGATCATGGATCGCAATTTCCGAGAGCATCTTGCGATCGAGTTCAATACTCGCCTTGTTCAGACCGTTAATGAATTCGCTGTAACGCAGGCCATGCTGGCGAACGGCGGCATTGATGCGAATGATCCACAACCTGCGGAAATTCCTTTTTCGCACACGACGATCGCGGTAGGCATAAACCTCTGCCCGTACCAATGTTTCCTTGACGGTTCGCAGCAGGTTTCCGCGACCGCCACGATATCCCTTGGCTCGCTTGTAGAGTCGACGCTTGGCCTTGTTACGAGCCGCACCCTTCGTTGTCCTTGGCATGACACTTCATCTTTCTCTGGCTGTGATCAGGTCTTTCCAGGTGCTTGCTGTCGTGGCACGATAGCAAGCTGGAAACGTTTTTTACCCACACAGTTGGTTCGTGAACTCTTCACATTCCTAATCTTGATCGGAAAACCTGCTGGCGATTTCCACCGGTTGCCAGGGCAGGCAGCGTGGGGAAGTCATGATTGCCAGGCCAGGTCAGTTGCTATATCCATTAAGTGCTTTACGGATGGATGGTTCCATGCAACTATCGACGGTTGCCGTTCCTCGCAAGTTACGTTTTCTCTTGTGCGACATGCGCGCTGCCAGGTGACTGGTACCGGACTGCCGATGCTTGGCCTTGCCCTTGGCCGTCAAGCGGAACCGCTTCTTGGTCCCTTTATGAGTCTTTTGCTTCGGCATCTGGTAATTTCCTCTAACAAGGAGCTGGAGCGGATGTCAAACCACCTATTCTAGGTGCTGTTCGTGGGCTGGGGAAGGGGGATTAAGCGAAATCCGGGCCTTCTTGGTTTTTCCCGCGCAGAGGCCTCCTGGGGGGGCTCACCGGTGTAAAATGATCGATTCAAATTGTGCAAATGATCCCGGGATACATGTTTTGCCGGTCGGCATGATCCGGCTCCTGGGCTTGGTGAGAAGGAGGCTTTCATGGGTGGCAGGGAGCTTATTCTCTGGTCTGTTCGGCTGGGACTAGGTTGTTATGCGGTCTCGTGTTACCGATACCTGCAACGGGGCTCGGTGGGCCCTGAGCGGTATGAAAATTCGTCGGCAATGCGTGTTGATCGGCTCTGGTGGTCAGTTACTGGACTCATTCTCTGGATCCATTTTGCAGCAGCGTTTCATTTTCACCACCACTGGAGCCACCAGCATGCATTCACGCATACGGCCCAGCGGACCGGGGATATGCTGGGATGGGAGTTTGGTTATGGTGTTTATTTTAATTACCTGTTCCTGCTTTTATGGGCCGTGGATCTTTCCTGGTGGTGGTTTTCGCCGGCCGGCTACCAGCAGCGTCGCCGCTGGATATCGGTCAGTATCCAGGTGTTTTTCCTGTTCGTGATTATCAACGGGGCGATTGTTTTTGTCAGGGGGCCCACGCGTTGGGTGAGTATCCTGGTGGTCTTGCTGCTAGGCATCTTGTCGAGTCGTCGACTTCTTGGGAAAACGGAAGTACCTGCCACCCCCTGAGCATTTCCAGTCACCACTGGTGCATGTCCCATGAGCAATCCCGCCGATAATGAACGAATCGTGTACATCACGGCCGGTGCCGCCAACATGTACTGCGGCAGTTGTATTCATGACAACACGCTGGTCAGGGCGCTGAGTCGCAGGAACATCGATGTTCAACTGGTGCCCACCTACACCCCGATTAGGACGGACGAGGAAGACGTCAGTATCGACCAGGTTTTTTTTGGGGGGATCAACGTTTTTCTCCAGCAGCGGATACCGTTGTTCCGGTATCTACCGCGATTCATGGACCGCTTCCTGGATGCCCGTTGGTTGCTGCGGTGGGCCACGTCCAAGGGCCTGGAGATTGATCCACGGGAACTGGGTTCGCTGACGGTTTCGATGTTGCGAGGCACGGCAGGTTACCAGCGCAAGGAAGTGAAACGTCTTTGTCGGTGGCTGAAGGGATCGGTCAATCCGGGACTGATCAACCTGACGAACATGTTGATTGCCGGCTGTGTGCCGGCGATGAAATCGCGTCTTGGCGTTCCGGTGCTGGTGACGCTGCAGGGAGACGATATTTTCCTCAACCAGTTGGTTGAACCGTATCGTAGCCAGGCGCTCAAGGAGATTCGCCGACTGGCGCAGCAAGTCGATGGATTTGTTGTCTTTAGCGAGTACTACGCGGATTTCCTGGGTGATTTGCTGGAGATCCCGGCAGGCAAGCTTCATCGGGTGCCACTGGGCCTGGATACGGAGGATTTTCAATCCTGTCGATCAACGCCGCCTGAATTGGATTCCAGGTCGTTCGTGGATTCACCGTTAACCATTGGCTACCTGGCGCGGCTGGCCCCGGAAAAAGGTTTACACGTGTTGGTCGACGCTTTCCTGGAATTGCGTACCAGACCGGGCATGGAACAGGTCTGTTTGAAGATTGCAGGTTGGTTAGGAGACCAACACCAGGCGTACGTTGACGAGCAGTTTGCCAAGGTACGGGAAGCGGGAGCGGAGTCAGTCGTGGAGTACGTGGGCAGCGTGGATCGGGCGGGCAAGATTGATTTCCTGAAACAGCTGGATGTCCTATCCGTGCCCACGACCTACCAGGAGCCGAAGGGCCTGTTTGTCCTCGAGGCGCTGGCGGCCGGTGTCCCTGTCGTGCAACCACGTCATGGCGCGTTCCCGGAGTTGCTGGAACGGATTCCTGCTGGACTGCTGGTGAACCCGGACGATGCCACGGACCTGTGTGACAAGTTGGTGGAGTTGCTAACCGATTTGCCACGATGTCGCGAGCTGGGTCAGCGCGGGCTGGAAGTGGTCCATGGTCAATATGACGCGGACGACATGGCTGCAGCAACGTGGGAGGTTTACCGTCAATACCTGGATGGTCCTGTCACGGACCATTCACGGTAAGGAGAATCTCCCGGCGTTACTTGGGAGAAATCGTGCAGACGATGCGGCGTCCCAACTGGGTGGGAGCGGATTCCACTTTGCCGTGTTCCGCGAGCTCCTCGATGGCTCGTTCCATGACCTTGCGACCTTCCTGCAGGTGGGCCATTTCACGTCCCTTGAAGATAACTGAAACCTGGACCTTGTCCTTTTGTTTCAGGAATTGCTTGGCCCGTTTCATCTTGAATTCGATGTCATGGGTATCGGTCTTGGGCCGCAGGCGAATTTCTTTCAGCTTGACGTTGTGGGTACTTTGCGTCGTTTTCTTCTTGCGATCGTACTTGTACTTGCCGTAATCCATGATTCGGCAGACGGGAGGCTCTTCGGTAGGTGCAACCTCCACTAGATCCAAGCTGAGTTCTCGTGCTTTTTCTAGAGCTTCTTCGGTAGCAATAATTCCCAGTTGGGTACCGTCATCAGCAATGACTCGTATGGGGCTAATCCGAATTTGTTCATTGATCCTGGTTGGATTCCGGTCGATGGTCTAATCCCTTTCCTGTTGCACTATTAAAACGAGCCAGGCTTATATCATCCAGCGTAGAACAGGGAAGTTGAGGTTTCAAGCATCCCGCCATGACTGGAAAAGCCTCTCGAGCCAGTTCACATTATGTATTGTTATGACGGAAAATCAAACCAACTGCAATTGGCCGTAGCAGACGTTTTTTGATGATTGTCTTGGGTGAGCTTAATATTCATGCCCTGAGCTTTTTTCAGCCAGCCCTGCATGCCCGCTGTACGATTGGCGTACGGTTCGAGCTGCGGTTTCCTGTTGCATCTTTTCAATGGCCTGGGCGATTGGCATGGCCCCCAGGTCGCCGTCGATACGATCACGGACGCTGACAGTTCCTTCTTCCATTTCCCGTCCTCCTACCACGAACATGTAGGGGATTAGTTCCAGCTGGGCGTCGCGGATCTTGGCGCCAATTTTTTCCGGTCGGTAATCTCCCTGGACCCGGAAGCCGGCAGTTCGCAATTGTTGTTCCACCTGGCGGCCATATTCTTCGAATTTCTGACTGACGACCAGGATGCGAGCCTGTTCCGGCGCCAGCCAGAGAGGGAAGGCCCCGGCGAAATGTTCGATCAGGACACCAATAAATCGTTCCATGGAACCAAACGGGGCGCGATGGATCATGACCGGGCGATGGGCCTGGTTATCCGACCCGATGAATTCGAGGGCGAATCGTTCACTGCTCGGCAGGTTGTAATCCAGTTGCACGGTTCCCAGTTGCCATTCACGACCAATACAGTCTGTAACGACGAAGTCGGCCTTGGGTCCATAGAAAGCAGCTTCGCCGGGTTCCTCGCTGAATTCCATGCCGAGGTTATTGCAGACCTCGACCAGTGACTGCTGGGCATTGGACCAGCTTTCCCGGTCGCCTACATACTTGTCGCTGTCCGGATCCCGGAAGCCAAGTCGCACGCGATAGTTTTCCAGTCCCAGGCAGTCCAGCACGAACTGGGTCATGTCCAGGCAGCCGCGAAATTCCTCTTCGACCTGGTCGCTGCGGCAGAAAATGTGAGCGTCATCCTGCGTGAATCCGCGAACTCGCGTCATGCCGGAAAGTTCACCCGACTGCTCGTAACGGTAGACGGTACCGAACTCGGCCAGGCGTAGTGGTAGTTCCCGGTAGCTGCGCGGCTTGCTCCCATAGATCATGGCATGCATGGGGCAGTTCATGGGCTTGAGCAGGTACTGTTCATCCTGTTCCATCACGATGGGTGCGAACATGCTGTCCTTGTAATACGGGTAGTGTCCCGAGATTTCGAACAGGTCGACCTTGCCGATATTCGGCGTGTAGACGGGTTGGTAACCACGCTGTTGCAGTTCATCTTTTACAAATGCTTCCAGGATGCTGCGGACGATCGCTCCCTTGGGTTGCCAGAGGACCAGTCCGGAACCGACGACAGGGTTGATCGTGAACAGGTCCAGTTGCTTTCCCAGCACGCGATGATCACGGCGCTTGGCCTCGTCGATCCGCTGCATGTGTTCTTCGAGGTCCTTCTTGTTAAAGAAGGCCGTTCCGTAAACGCGCTGCAACTGCTTGCGCGACTGGTCTCCCTTCCAGTAAGCTCCGGCGACCGAGAGCAACCGGAAGGCACCCACGGCGGCAGCCGAGGGGACGTGCGGGCCCCGGCAAAGGTCGACGAATTCTCCCTGCTGGTAAAAGGAGAGCGTCTCGTGATCTGCCAACCCGTCTTCGATATGCTCGACCTTGTATTGCTGATCCAGGTCCCGGCAGACCTGCAGCGCCTGGTCACGAGGTTGTTCAATACGCTCGAACGGTTCATTGGCCTTGATGATCTTTTTCATCTCGGCTTCGATGGCTGCAAAATCATCCTCGGAAAGAGCGTGTTCGAGGTCAAAATCGTAGTAAAAACCGCTTTCAACCGTGGGTCCGAAGGCGAGGTTAACGCCATCGAACAAGCGCATCACCGCGCGGGCCATGATGTGGGCACACGAGTGTCGCAGGACGGCTAACGCCTCGGCGTTCTTGTTGGTGAAAATTTTCAGCGAGACTTCGCCGTCAGCGGGAAATTGGTAGTCAAGTCCTACCACGTTTCCATCAACCTCGGCTGCCAGGGCGGCCTTGGCAAGGCCCGGTCCGATATCGGCCGCGACCAGGCCGGGTGTCATGGATTGTTCGTATTCTTTCCGGGAACCGTCAGGAAGGGTAACTGTCAGCATGGCGGGTTGCATTCCGTTTCATCGAGGAACTCCGGAAACGGTCGCCGGTACAAAGGACGAACGAAAGCGTCTCCGAGAAGTTACCTTCCATTATGCTTGAAAGGCCTCTTGGCGAAACCCCAAACTGCTAGAGGATCTCGTGCAGCACGCGGCCGCGACTGATCGGCAGTGGTCGATTGAACGGATCAAGGATTTCCGTATGAGGTGCATATCCCAGCAGGTGGAAGACCGTGGCAATGAAATCGCGTGGTCGCACCATGCCATCCACGGGAAAGGCGGCCTGTTTGTCGGTTTTCCCGAGGACGGTTCCCCCGCGAACCCCACCGCCGGCCAACGCAATCGAAAAGGCAGAACCCCAGTGGTCGCGCCCGGCATTCTTGTTGAACTTGGGAGTATGTCCGAACTCCGTGAACATGACGACCAGGGTTTCATCGAGCAAGCCTCGCTGGTCCAGGTCTTCGACCAGCGCACTGAATGTCTGGTCCATGCTCGGCAACAGGTGTTGCTTGAGCGAGAAACTGTGTTTCTTGTGAGTATCCCAGCCACCCTGGTTCTCGTAGTTATCTTTCTTGATGCGGGTCCAGTTAATTTGAACCAATGAAACCCCGGCTTCCACGAGTCGACGACTGAGCAGGCAACTTTGAGCAAACCGCGTGTCGCCATAGCGTTCGCGTGTTTTCTTGGACTCCCGGGTGAGGTTGAAGGCATTCTGGGCTTTACTACCACCGAGTAAATCGAAGGCCTGCTGGGTGTAGGTGTCGTATTGCTGGATTGCCTGGCTCTGGCTCAGTTGGGCTGCCTGCTCGCTGACGCGCTGTAGCAGGGAATGGCGTCCATCCAGCCTTGCCTGGCTGACATCGTTGGGCAGCGTCATCCCTGGCACGTCAAAACGATCTTCCTGGGGGTAGCACTTGATGAGCCAGGGGTCGTGCTGTTTGCCGAGTTGCCCGGCGTCCTGGCCTGGCCAGGGTTTGTTTCCATCGTTCCAGATGTGCTCGGGAATGGTGATCGCAGATGG
>JAZADA010000110.1:0-2743 GCA_036124135.1 Planctomycetota bacterium
GTTTGTCCTGGAACAGTTGGCTGGCGACGAGTTGCCCACGCGAACTCCCGAGCACTTGATTGCCACGGGATATTATCGGCTGGGGATCTGGCAGGATGAACCGGTTGATCGCGTGCAGGAACTTTACGAGGACCTGGATGATATCGTGATGACCACTTCCCAGGTGTTCCTGGGGCTCACGATGAATTGTGCAAGATGTCACGACCATAAACTAGATCCGCTTCCCCAGCGTGATTATTACCGGTTCATGGCGTTTTTTCACAACATCAACCGGTACGGCGTTCGTAACGCCAAGAGCGTGGCCCAGTTCTCGCTGCGTGACATCATGGCTCCGCGGGAGCAGTCCCAGCACCAGCAGCAGGTGCAGGATCACTTGCAGCGTGTGGAGAAGATCGAAAAACAGATAGCGGCGATCGAGAAGCGAGTCATTGGTGATTTCCAGTCCGTGGAAAAAGAGGATTTCAAGTTTGAGCAGCACAAGATACCGCTGCTCAAGAAGCGTGTTCCCAGGCTGTTGAGCAAGCAGCAGTTTCAGCAGTACGTGCAACTAAAAAAACAGCAAAAGCAATTGACCAACGTTAAGCCCGCTGCTCTCACCCAGGCACTTTGCGTGACGGAGATGGGACGCCAGTCCCGCGAGACATTTGTCCTGGCCAGGGGAAATGCCCATGCCCCGGGAGAACAGGTTGAGCCAGGCTTTCCTGAGGTCCTAGGCTTTCCTGATCCCGTGATCAAGGAGTTGTCACCGGAAAAGAAGTCGAGCGGTCGACGTACGGCGTTGGCTCGCTGGATCATTGATCCACGTAATCCCCTGACAGCCCGGGTGATGGTGAACCGGTTGTGGCAACAACATTTTGGTCGTGGAATCGTACAGACCCCCAACGATTTTGGTTTCCAGGGAATGGCCCCAACGCACCCGCAATTACTGGACTGGCTGGCCTCGCAGTTGGTGCAAGGTAAATGGAAACTCAAACGGATTCACAAGCTTATCTTGATGTCCAATGCTTACCAGATGGCGTCCCAGGCACCGCAGGACACGTTGGCCAGGGATCCGGAAAACAAGCTGTTTTCACGGTTTGCGATGCGACGCCTGGCCGCAGAAGAAGTTCGCGACACGATTCTGAGTGTTACGGGCAGTTTGAATCCGAAAATGTTCGGACCAAGTATCTATCCGGATATACCCAGGGAAGTCAAGCTGGGCCAGTCACGGCCGGGTGAGGGCTGGGGGAACTCGAGTCCGGAAGAAAAGTCGCGTCGAAGTATTTATATCCATACCAAGCGTTCGCTGGCAGTTCCGTTTATCAGCGCTTTCGATGGGCCCGATACGGACACGACCTGTCCGATTCGATTCGAGACGACCCAGCCCACGCAGTCCCTGGCGATGCTGAATGGGCCATTTGCTCACCAGCAGGCAGCGGTATTTGGTAATTATCTGCGTAAGCAGTTGGACGTGCAGGATGTGCGCGGGCAGGTAAGCCTCGCGCTGCGACGATCCCTGCAACGGCCGGTGACTGATCAGCAAATCGAACAGGGTGTGAAATTCATCAAGCAGATGCAGCAGGAGCATGGCGTTTCTGCTGCCAAGGCCCTCGATTATTTTTGCCTCGTGATGTTGAACCTGAACGAGTTAATTTACCTGGACTGAGTGAGGAAACGAACCTGGTGACAGGTGTTCGGTAATGGAAGGAAAACGAAAGATGACCCAAGGCAACGGGAAACAATATCCGCAGAACTTTTGTGGTCGGACGCGACGCCAGTTTCTCTGGGAAGCAGGTGGAGGGTTTGCCGGAGTGGCCATGGCTGGCATGCTCGGTGACGATGGGTTCCTGGCCCAGCAAACACGGGCTGCTGACGGAGTCAGTAAATACGTCAACCCGCTGGCGCCGCGGCAACCCCATTTTAAACCGAAGGCCAAGAACGTCATCTTCCTGTTTATGTATGGTGGTCCCAGCCACATCGATACGTTCGATTACAAGCCGACCATGAAAGGCATGGACAACAAGACGGTTGACGTGAAAACGTTCGGGCGTGGTGGACACAAGAAAAGCGGGCGAATTGTAGAACCTCGCTGGGATTTTAAGCAGTACGGTGAATGTGGTAAGTGGGTCTCTGATCTGTTCCCACACTTTGCCGAGTGTGTTGATGACGTGGCGTTCCTGCACTCGATGACGGCAGATTCACCGATCCATGGTTCAGCACTGTTGATGATGAATTCCGGAAGTATTGTCAGTGGCAGCCCCTGTCTCGGGACCTGGGTAAATTACGGACTCGGTACAGTGAATCAGAATCTTCCTGGTTTCGTCGTCATGTTAGATCCACGCGGCGGTCCGATCAGCGGCCCGAAAAACTGGTCCAATGGCTACATGCCGGCCCATTACCAGGCAACGGTCATGCGTAGTTCCGGATCACCCATCCTGAACCTGAGCCCCCCTGCAGGAACGACAGATGCAATCCAGCAAGAATTACTCCACACCCTGAAGGAGTACAATGTTGAACATGAGAGAATAAGAGCGACGAATTCGAACCTGGCTGCCCGTATCGCCAGCTACGAACTTGCTTTCAAGATGCAGAAGTCCGCGCCGGAAGCGGTAGACCTGGCGCAGGAAACCGAGGCCACCCAGAAACTCTATGGACTTGATGACAAGAAGACCGCAGCTTTTGGACGCCAGTGCCTGATGGCCCGAAGGCTGGTCGAGCGCGATGTTCGCTTTATCCAGATCTATTCCGGTGGCAATCACAATGA